>NZ_JBFSTC010000008.1:0-93366 GCF_041466605.1 Vibrio sp. 10N.247.310.17
GGGGATTATCTGCTAACTGCAAGATCGTTCAAGTCTTCTTAAACGATCGGCATTAGCTCAAATGAGCGGCGTTTTTTCGTGTCAGTTTTTGAGGAATTAGGAGTTAAGACTTAAAAACCCAAAATGTAACTTACGAATAATTCATTTAATAAGCAGTTATTTAATAAGCAAAGCGAGTCTCTTCTTTAAATAAGCTAGCTATAACCTCTTGGTATTGCATAAGGTTAAACGTAGAGTTGTCATTGTTATATTTTTGTTGCTTGTTTGCTAAATATGGTTGAGACACTAACGACGTAACCAACATCTGGTAATAATGAAAGTTTGACTCGTTACAGCCATCAACTAAATAAAGAAGATTTTCAAGAGTCTTATTGTAGGTGTAACCAAACTTAGACTCTTTAAGGCGTTGAACATTTTCGTAATTGTATGAGCTTCCGCCAAAAGTGAATAGTAAAAAGATGTTAGGCGAAGCTTCCCAAAACTCGATAAGTTCAGAAAGTAAGTGTTGTAGTTGTATTCCATCCACTCTCTGATACTTTGAGAACTGATCTTGAAAACGACTTGTATGCTCTTCGATGAGCTGATCAAACAATTGCTCTTTGTTATTAAAGTAATAAAGAATTAACGCGGGGCTTACACCCGCAGACTTAGCAATAGACCGAATTGAAACTTTACTATAAGGCTGAGAAATAAATAGCTTTTCTGCTGAGCTCAAGATTTTTGTTCTTTTGTCATTTAGCATCAGATTGTATCCTCACCTATTTGTTTATATTACCCGCGCATTCTATAACTCAACCAAATAATCTCAACATGCCCATTTTTATATCAAACAAACTAAATGAATAAAAATATAAAAAATTTGGATTTTTTAGAAAATAGAACAAAAAACAACCGGTAAGATTGCCTTATAAAACAATAGGATAGGAAATTAACAAGCGAGTGTAAGCGGTAAGTAAGAGAGTTCGAGCAGTATGTAAGCCAATGTAAGAGTGGCGCCCTATTAGAGCGCCACACGAAAAGCCTTTACTTTGCAGCTCAAGCTTTTATTTTAAAGCTCAAGATTAAAGCTTTAGAAGAACCTTAACTGAACTATCAACTAAAGAGTCATCGATATAAGCAATTTTGTTTGAAGAGCTAGCGACCATGTCTTTCGCTAAGCTTTCTTGACCTACAGCTTTAGGTGGTTGACCTTTACCCGTAAATACTCGCTTTGCCCAGTAAGCTTGAAGCTGTGCTTCTGTCTTCTTTGTAATTGCTTGGTGAAAAGTACCCTTAAGTGGGTGACCGTCTTCCAAGTCTACCGCTTCAATCTGTAGAGACTTTGCTTTACCTAGATACAGTTTTTTAACTGTTGAAGCGTCAAGCTCATTCATTGATGGGTTGCCAACAACAACCAAACCAGCGAAAGCGTTCATGCTGCTAAGAAGAGCAGCGGCTACCAATGCTTTTTTAAACATAATTCTCTTCCTTAAAATACCGCGTCAACTTTAACTGTGTACAAGATGTTGTCTTCGTTCTTGTAAGATGCGTTAACACCACCATTAGTTGAACCGAAGTTGGTTAGGTAGCTAACATCACCTTTCAGCGCGATATTAGGCATAAAGTCCCAACGAGTACCGATGCTGTAAGTTGTGCGTTGAACATTTAAGCCACTTGCAACGTATTTTGCTGACTTGTAATCATTCGGGCTTCCGGTGCCTAATAGCGCTTTCATACCTGTACTTTTCACTTGGCCATTGCGCTCAGCATCGTCTGTTGTCTCCATATGCGCAGCAGTCACGTAAGGTGTGAATTCGTTCACACGGTAAGATACTGTCAGGTAAGCTGCATCTACATCTTGGTAAAAACCTTCTACTGTAGTGCGAGTCACTTCTGAAACAAGCGCTAGGTTACCGTTGTCGTATCGACCACCAATACCGTAAAATTTCGCTTTTTCATCATTGAATTTAGTATTCTGCATTTCATACGAATTCCCCGGATTTAGTGGGTCATTATCTAAGATCCAATTAGTGCTTGAGCTAACTGTTGCTTGAGCGTAAACCGCACGTAATGTCCAAGTGTCGTCGGTCCAGTTGAACACCCCACCAACGATATCATCGAACTGAGTATCGGCACTATAGGTATGCTTAGAAGCTGAAAGCTTTTGTGCTCCTACAAACCCTTGGAATGATGCTGTGCTATCTTCCAACTCAATATCGTAAATGAAATCCCCACCAGTCAGTGATGTAAGAACGACTGGGCCGTATACTTCGCTAGGTACGCGAACGCTTGTTTGAGCGTAACCCACCTCTAGGTAGTCAGAGTACATGAAAAGAGGAAGACGCAGCTTACCGCCACGAAGTGTCAGGTTTGGTGTTACTTTATGGCTTAGAAATGCCCACTCAACATCCGGTGTCCAGTTTTCTTTCTTAGTGCCTCGAGCAACCATTTGCACTACAGCTGAAGTAGATTCGTTAACTTCAAACTCACCCTGCAAACCAATTAGAGAACCTTCTTCAAAGCGTACTTTGTTTTCTGACTTCATGAAACCATGGCTATTGTTACCAAGTTGCATGTTCAAAGACGCAAAACCGTTGAAGTTAAATTTATCAGCGACTGAATTTAGTTCTTTTGCTTCAAGAATAGCGACCTTGTTTTCAAGCTCAGCCAATTTTTGCTCATCTGTAGCGTGTGCAGCGAATGAAGTCGCAAGTGCTACCGCTAACGGCAATAAGCGAAAAGAGGAGTTAGTCATTGTTGTTCTCCGTTATACTTTAAATTGTGATGTTGATTTACTCAGCTCTGTAACGATGCCACTCAGTTGGTGACTTAGAGCTTCGAGTTGATCTGTCGACTGAGACACTTGATGAGAGCACTGTCTAAAATCATCCATATGGGTGTGGATTTGTTTTGAAGCACGAGCTTGATGCTCTGTAGTACTTGCAATTTGTTTGTTGAGCTCGGTAATTTCTTCTACCTGGCCACTAATTTCTAATAGATAGTCACCCGCGTTTTGCGCGTCTCCAACCGCCTGTGACGAGCTCGCTAAGCCTTGGTCCATAGCGCCAACAGCAGCGTTAGAGCCGGACTTAAGGTCGACCAACAGGGCATTAATTTCTGTTGCGGATTGTTGAGTATTGTTCGCTAACACGCGCACTTCGTCGGACACAACAGCAAAGCCTCGGCCATGTTCACCAGCTCGCGCAGCTTCAATTGCAGCATTTAGTGCTAATAAATTCGTTTGCTCAGCGACACTTTGTATTGTGTTTAGTATTGAGCCAACATTGCTTGCATTCTGATCGAGTTCTTTCAACTTACAGGCCGTATCACGGATGTTTGTCGCAAGCTCTTCAATTTCTTTACTCGTTTTAAGAACCACTTGTGTTCCTGTTTGAGCACTAGAATTGGCTTTTTGAGCTTGAGAATCTGCATGCGATGCAAAGTTAACAACTTGTTCTATGAGGTCGATGATGTTATTGACCGCCTCGGTAACCTCTTCGATGTGATCACGTTGAGTGCTATTTAGAGCCAAGGTTTGATTCGACTCGCTACGAATCTTGTCGCTGACAACCTCAAGCTCGTGTCCAATGCTTAACGTACTCGCGATAATGCCTTGTAGCTTTTCAATGAATTGATTGAAACTCTCAACAAGCGTTGATATCTCATCTTTTCCTGCGTAGTCGATGCGTACCGTTAAGTCACCATCCCCAGTCGCAATCGCCTTCATCTTTTCTGTCACAAGCAATATTGAGCTAATAACCGATTTGAATATTGCGTAACCAACCGAAATCACAGAGATCAAAAAGAACACACCTAACCAAATAGATTGATTCGCAGCGTCGTTTGCGGCTTTTTCAGAGTGCAAGATAGTGTCTACGACCTTCTGACTCGCGGATGCACGTAACGTCTCGCTTAACGCAACTAATGAATCATATTCAGTGCTAAGTTGGTTCGCTCTGGAGGTCAGGCTCTCGAAAGAGTCATTGAGATTAATAAAATCTTCGCTCAGCGCGTACGCAGAATCCGTGTACCTTGCTAGTTGTTGTGACAGTTTATTAAAAGCTGTCGCTTGTGAAGGTAAAACATCGGCACCACGACTCGCTTCAACTTGCAGTTCAGAAGAAATTTGACGTGCAAAATCGAGAGCTTGCTCATCTTCCATCACGACAGCAGCTTCGAACTGTTGCTTCACGTTAGGTAAAAGAGAATATATTTTCGTCGCATGCTCAAGTGCAGGGTAGTAACTTGACTCTAACTGCTTTAGGCGCTGACTATTATCATTATGAATAAAGACATTTATTGAGATAATGGCAGCTAGGCTAAGAGATATTATTGAGAGCAGTACAATAAACTGTACTTTAATGTTGATATAGCGAGACAATAGCATAAGGTTTTTTCATTAGCGCTGGTTGTGGCTGATGGTAACGTTTGTTCATATTTAATAGCGAACACATTCACTAAACAAATTTACCGTTATGTTCAAAGCCCGCTTATTTAATTTCTTTAATTAAGTTCAGCTCTTTAATTTTGCTGTCCCAGTCTTCTTTCCACTCTAATAGTTTACGAGCGGGCATTGGACGAGCGATAAAATAGCCCTGAACCAATGTGTCGACATTACTGATTTCACGAATGTCCATCCAAAGAGAATGATCCTCAACCCCTTCAGCAACCGTACTCAGTTCTAATAAGTGAGCCAAGTAGAGAGTAGCGCGAACAATGGCATGGCTTGAACGACTGCTCTGAATGTTTTTCACAAAGTCGATATCCAGTTTCAGTGCTGAAAATGGCAGGTCATCTAATTGCTTGAGTGAAGAGTAACCTGTTCCAAAGTCGTCAATCGCCAGGGGAATACCGCGCATGCATATCCTCGTGGTGGACGCTAAAGCAAGAGCGACACTTTCAACTAAATCAGATTCTGTTAATTCCAATTTTATCTGCTCTGTCTCAAGTTCACCTTGGTCGATCAAAGCGAAGATATAATCAACAATATCACCGTCAATAATATCTTTAGCTGTCAGGTTTATTGCAAATCTCCGCTCTCCGAGAAATGACTTCTCATTGATCGCTTGATTGATTAAATACTTCATCACCTCTCCCATTTTTCCTGACTCAAGTAACCGAGACAAAAAGAAAAAAGGGCTGAGTACGCCATAACGAGGGTGCTGCCATCGAATTAGCGATTCACTTTCTCGCCATTCACCACTATGGATACACACTATCGGTTGGTAATAGAACATAAACTCTTGGTTGCTTACCGCTTTTGCTATGTCTTCATCCGCAATAACGATGTCGTTATTAGAATTAGAAGCAGCCGCTTCTTTTGTAGAGTTAAGGTTAATTAACTTTGACAGCGACTCTTTTGCTATTGGCTTCTCAAGAACACCAAGCAAATTCAGGTTAAACGCTTTACACATCTTCCTTGCGGCATCGAGCACTGTTTTGCTTTCCGCACTTGTGATGATGATATTGCCTTGAAAATCGGCCTCAGCAAGGCGTTTTAGGAGTTCGATACCATCGATCATCGGCATATTCAGATCACATAAGATCAAATCGACAGAAGAGGCTTCAATAAACTCTAGAGCCTTATATCCACATTCAAAAGGTTGGACATTTTCCATACCCAAACTCTTTAAAACCATCCCCATTACATTCAATTGAAAAGGGTGATCTTCTATCACTACAACATGCTGGTTCATGGTAGCTCCTTAAATGGTTTGATTGATTCTGAACAATAAGTCTTCAATTGGTTCGTCAGCTGTTCGAGGTTGTCGTAATGTGCTTGAATACCATCTAAGTCACTTAAGGAGACCAATTCCATTGTTTGCAATTGATTGGCAATGTCCTCTGTGCCTACCATTTTTGCAGCTCCCTTCATCTTATGAGCTACCTGTTTAATGGCTTCGAGATCTCGCTGTTCACACGCAGCTTGAAGCAGAGGCATGTCAGCTTGATGGCTCTTGATAAAGTCAGTGATGATCTGCATGACGAGATCTTGGTCACCAAACAATTCGGTTAAGTTGGCGAGATCAATCGGAGCAGAGCTCGGCTCACTTTTAGGCTCCGAGGAACTAATACAAGGCTTATCGACAACAGATTGCACCTTATCAAGATGTTTGATTATGGTGTCGCCAATCACCCTTAATTTGGTTGGTTTTGATAAGAAGTCATCCATACCAATCTCAAAGCACTTATCATTTTCACCTTGCACAGCGTTTGCGGTTAACGCAATGATCGGAAGACGAGGTTGGTTTTGGGTCTGCTCTTTTACTCGGATCTGCCTCGTTAATTCGTAGCCATCCATCTCAGGCATGTGGCAATCGGTAATTAGCAGCCCATAATCTTCATTATCTAAGGCAACAAGTGCTTCCTTGCCGTTATCTACCATGTCGGCATGGAAACCTAATTGCTCAATTTGTTGAAGAATTATCTGTTGATTGATTGGGTGATCTTCCGCTATTAAGATAAGTCTTTGATTCTGTTTGGCAGACTCGCGCGACTCAGTACTCAATTTCAGAGTATTATCATCTTGGACAACATCTTCCACAAACGCAGGACAGTTGTGCAAACAGTGCATCAACTGCGAAGGCAACAATGGGTTTGCTGACAGATTCCAGCCCAATTTGCATGGCGCAGGCGAAAGCATTCCTTGTTCACTGACACAAATAAACTGCACGCTTTCGGCGAACGTATCAATGCTCTGATCTAGCTCATGAGGAATAAACACAAAATCAGGCTCAATGGTATCGACCCAGTGTGCGAGCTCTTTAGTCACCTGAACATTCTTTGAGATAACCTTAATACCCCAAGATGTTAGATAGTTCTCTAATTCAGATTGCTGCATGAACGTTTTGGTAAGTAGCGCCACCTTACCATTCATGTCCGCCCTGTTATTTTCAGCGAGCGTTTTAAGCGGCAGCGTAATAGAGAACGTTGAACCAATGTTGATCTTACTCGTCACGTTAAGACTGCCACCCATTTGTTCAATAAGTTGCTTCGAGATAGTCAAACCAAGGCCTGAACCACCATATTTCCTCGTGGTTCCTTCATCGGCTTGAACAAAAGGTTGGAATAGGTTTCGAATGTGTTCTTCACTGATACCGATGCCACTGTCAAACACCTCGAAACAAATTTGTTGCTGTTCACCATCCAGGTCGAGTAACTTTGCCGCTAAACCTACGGTTCCATATTCTGTAAATTTAATGGCATTGCTCAACAAGTTATTTAAAACCTGTCCAATACGAATATCATCCATTAAGACTAAATCATTCAACTCAGGGTCTAACCAAAATTTGAACTGTAACCCTTTGGCGTGAGCTTGCCTCGCCTGCAACTGAGTCACTCTAAGGGTCAATGTATCTAGACTTGCTGGCTGATAATCTAGGGTCAGCTTACCGGCTTCAATTTTCGAGAAATCGAGTATATCGTTAACAATATGCAGTAGGTTATTCGCCGATTGACTCAGCGTTGTATGGATTTTTTGAACTTCATAACCAACTTCATATTGCTCTGACAATTCCAACAAGCTAACAATGCCTCCCAATGGAGTGCGGATTTCATGACTCATGTTTGCCAAAAATCGAGACTTGGCCTCAGTTGCGGCGATAGCACTTTGTCTTGCTTGTGTTAGCTCTTCTTGCTGTTGTTTTAGCTCAGTGATATCAGTAAGAACAGAGTCCCATTCATAATAATCACCAAGATCAGAAATCTTACTCTGCAAATTGAGCCATCGGTTTTGGTTATCAATATTCACTCCAATATCGAGGCTTAGTTTTCCCTCTTTATTTCCACTACGTACCTTCTTAATTAAGGTTCGACGATCCTGAGCATTAAGCGGTGCGAAAAAACTAATTGGAGAGCGGCGCAATTGAGCAGGAGTAAGCCCTAAAAGCTCCTCTACCCCATTACTAATAAAGACGAATTCAATATCGTGAAGACTTCGTTTGGGCTGAATATGCTGTATAACCGCGCCATGCAAATTGTTCGCCAGTTTCTGTACTCGGTCATCGGCACTTTTTGCAATTTTTTTCGCTTCGTAAAGCTCAGTAAGATCATCAAGAATGGTCACTGAGCCTTCGATATTCCCGTTGGAGATATAAGGGCACTTCCAATACGCGTAGTGTTTACTGCCTTGCGGCGAAACGACTTCTTTTTCTAAGCGAGGTAAAACAACCCCGTGATGGATCATTGTGTCTTCATCGGAGTTATTAACGATGGTTCCTTCGATTAACTCAAAACCAGTAAGCTGCTGCGCGGCACTGTTCAGACTGATTATCTGGTTATCCAAGTTACGCACAACAATAGGAAACGGCATTGCGTCCAACAATGAACGCTCGAACTCCACTTGATGTTTGAGAGCGGATTCAGTTCGCTTTCGATCTTCAACTTCACGTCTTAGTTTCCAACTCCATGCCATTACAAGCATAATGAGCACCGATGCTACAGAGATTAAAATGGCAGCACCCAAGATAACATCTGCCGTATCTACGCCCGATTCATAAGACACATCCAACCAATGCTTCTTGATCTGCTGATACTTGTGATGAGGTATGACGAACAGCGCTTTGTTAATAATATTGTTCAGCACTTCTTGGTCGGCTTCGACACTGTAGGCGACTGGAATATCGTTGTCTTTAGATAGCAGGCTTGTTACGCGTAAGTACCCTGAATACTGGCCCTGTAATAGAGGAGACGCTAAATAGAGCGAAAGCATCGCTGAGTCTACCTCTCCTGTATCCACGGCATCGAGCAAAAGCAACTCAGAGCTATAGGTCTTAATTGGGCAAGCCTCACAATAGCGTTTCACAAGCTCTATTCCGACACTGTCGTTTATAGTTCCAATAACGGAGCTCTTCGTTAACTCACCGAATACCGCCAATTTACTCGTATCACTTTTACCAACCAGTGCCCACGGCTCAACCATGAAAGGCTTAGAATAGAGGTGATGCTCATCGTCACCAGTAGAAGGTGTCGCCTTAGTATGAATTACTGGAAGAGAAACTGGATGAGCTTGGTTGCCCTGTAAATCGAGGTCGTTGTCGTAAATAAAGTTTAACCCCGTAAGTCGGGATATTTCACTCAATATATCAATCGAAATACCATCAGGCTTACCTTCACTATTCATGAAAGATATAGGCTTAGAGTCTGCCGTCGATGATACATATATGTTCGGATTAAGAAGAAGGAACTGCTGTTCTTTTTCAGTTAATAGCAGCTTGTTTTTACTAACGACTAACAGAAGACGCCTTTGTATTTCGTTCAACCACTTTTTGCGAATATTAACAAGCTTGCTTGAGTTATCTTGGTTTATAGCGTTATTGATAATACCCAGCAACTTCCTATTTTCAGGCGTATCCAGTAAGGCAATAACATAATTATTTAAGGGTAAACCATCATGTAAGTTGACCGACAAAAATAACTCATAGGGGCTATTCATTAACTTGTTGTGCAGTAACACTCCATCATCAACAATGGCTAACGCGTTCTCTCGAGCTACAGCAGCAATCGCGGTTTGATAGGATGAATATGACTTAAAAGAAGAAAATGGGAGAAGCGATTTCACAGAAGACGCGTTACTCGAGTCTTCAAAATAAGCCAGGTTTCGTCCCTTCATTAATAAGTGGCTTTCAATAGGCTCACTACTTAGGCTAACCATTCGACTAGATAAGATAGGTTTAGAGTAAATAACACCGCTACTAGAAACATTTTGTTCAGCCGTAATAATGGCATCAACTTGTTCAGTTTTAAGTACGTTATTTAGATCCGACGGAGAATGAAAACCGACAAACTCCAAGCCATTCAACTCACGCTCTGCATAGAAACCGGTCAATTCAGGCAATAATCCCGAAACCTCCCCCTCTTGGACAACAACGTACGGAGAAAATCCTGAGGTTTGAACTCCGATTGTAATCGAACCACTAGCCTTAACGTAAAAAGATACGGAAGAAGCCAGGATAATTAGAGAAAGTAGATTAAAAGCGCGGAACATGAATAACCTAGAGTTTTATTAATTAGTGCACCTTATATCTTATTCACAGTCTCGACTCACCAATTTGCACTGAACAATATGGAATTTCTGTTTAACACAATCGGTTGCTCCGCTTTGGCAGTATGACTTATAAAATGAATTGTAAGCAGTTGATACAAAGCTTAATAACCCAATCAGCTACTAGGTTGGTCTCCCCGATGTTATATGAGGTCCCATAACAATGATTAAATTTCTACATATCAGTGCAATTATATTACCTATAGCTTTGATCGGCTGCGGGGGAGATAGTTCAAAAAAATCAACCACCACTTCAAAGCCTAAAACCCAGCAAGTTACCGCGACTAAATCTACTCTAAACCAAAAACTGAACAAGGTAGATTTGCAATCAAAAAAACTGAGCTCAGAAGGCGTTAATACGATTATGAACTTGCCTGTCGGAAAGACGAGCCTATCTATCTCTACACCGACCAAATTCAGTCAAGTTAAACAATAGATATTGAAGGATTAGTATTATGAAAAAAACCGTTTTAGCTTCAACCATTTGTATAAGCCTATTCTCTTCATCTATCGTTAACGCCCACTACAATGGTGCTCATGAAGTCGGTGAGAACATGCGTAGTAGCATTGATGAAATGATTACAACTAAGCTTAAAGCGTCATTTTTTGACTCTGCTGCGCTTTATATGGACGCAACAAATGTTAAGCAATTAAAAACCTCCCCAACTGGATTGCTAACATCTTTGACTACGGGTTCGCAGAACACGGAACTTCCGTTGGAAACTAGACAGGAGTTGATCGACGCATCTCAAGAAGTCGGCTTTGTCGTTGACTACTTGAAGAAAAACCCTAAGACACAAGGTGTCGATAAAGAGGTGATGGATTTCTGTATTGCAGAAAACGTAGAAGCGAAGAATTGGCCGGGTATTGATTATGTTGTCGATCAATACGGCACAAAAAATGGTATCACTACGCTCCCCGTCTCTATTATCTATTTCGCATCCAAAGGCGAATGCCAAGATCCAAATGATTGGGCACCCAAGTTAAATTAGAGCACCGCAAAATCAGAATTTGAATCCTCAATTCCCCAAGAGATCATTGCTTACAGCTCAAACGTAGGTAACACTGGCGGTGAACTCGTCTTCATTCTTGAAAACAGTTATAACTTCAGTGACGAGCCCGAAGAGCAATTTGAGTCTTTTACTTTCTATCAAACATCAAGCGATGACACTCCTGGAACAGGTCTGTTTAGACGTACTCAAGTTAATAAAAACTCCTCAGATCCTACGCAAGCGTATTCAAAGTTTATCAACGTGGCATGTCAGGACTGTAATAGTGACAACGAGAAGTTTAAAGTTGAGAGCCGCGCCGAGTCTGGCTACGGTACAGTGTCAGTCGCTTCAAGTGCTGTCGAATCTGGAGGCAAATTAATTCCTGGTTTCGTAAGTGAAGATTCAACCGAAACCGAATACTTTGTTCAAGTAAACTATGAGACAAAGGCCCCTAACAAGGCTACATCTCTATTCGTTGATGCATTCAAATTCGAAGATTCCCTGATCCATGGCCGTTACTATTACGATGGTTTTAAAGGTGTGAAGTTCAGTGCTGAAGAGTTACAAACCGCGAATTTAATTGCTGAGTATTCCCTAGCTCATCCCCTAAGCTTAAACGGGCTATCGGTAGTGGAAACCAACGGTGTTCTAACGAATAACTCTTACTCACTACAGGTAAAATCAAATAACTCGGTCATTGTTGCTCCAGTACCCGTGACGGACGCAGAAGATATTCAATTATTAAATGAGATATCTAAGGTTACAGCAGAAGCTATCAATTACGACAATAGCGATGTGACGATTGCTGATTGGAATAAAATATACTAATCAGATCATTAGTTACGATTGTTGGCAAGGCACTGCCTACTTTCCTTGCACTAAGCCACTCAGTCGAGTGGCTTTTTTTGTACGTCTCTTCTCCCCTTCCCAACTACACACTTAAACACTTAAACACTTAAACAATGGTCTTTTGGAGCCAATAAAAATCCGAGAGCCTCACAGCCCTCGGATTTTTGTTTTTGGTGTTCTAATTTTTAGGCGTTAGACGAATTACAAATCAGCGCCATAGATATCAAACGTAAAGTACTTCGCGGCGATCTTGTCGTAAGTACCGTTTGCTCTGATCTCTTCAATCGCGGCATTGAATTGTTTCGCCAGTTTTGAATCCTGCTTTCTTAGTGCTAACGCCGTACCTTCGCCAATGTAGGCTTTGTCGGTCACTGCTTTGCCTTTGAATTCAAAGCCCTCGCCTTCTTTCTTGTCTAAGAAAGCCAATGACAGTTGATCTGAGTTGCCGAAGGTTAGATCTAGACGACCGTTTTGCAGATCCAGATAAACTTCATCTTGGCCGGTATAACGCTTAATGTTTGCCACATCGCCAAACTTGTCGGTTACGTAGCGATCGTGAATCGTACCTTGCTGAACACCGATGGTTTTACCTGCTAAGCCTGCCTCATCGACGCTGAATTCCGCGCTTTTAGCAGCAACAAACACGGCTGGAGTTTGGTAGTACTTATCAGTAAACAAGATCTTACGCTTACGCTCTTCGGTAATACGCATTGAAGCCATAATCACATCTGACTTTCTTGCCAACAAACTTGGAATTAGCGAGTCCCAACTTTGTGAAACCCAAGTACAATCGAGTTTGGCTTGCTCACACAAGGCATCCGCTATCTCAATATCAAACCCGACAGGCACACCATCACTGTTTTTGTAGTTAAATGGCGGATACGTAAAGTCTGACGCCAAACGGATTTCTTTCGCCTGTACCGTTGTACCAAGTAAAGCGGCCGCACAAGCGAGTCCTAGTATTATCTTTTTCATCATTGCCATCCTAGATATGATCTTTATCGAGTTGAGATTGAGTTTCTTTATGCTGAGATTGTTTGCCTTGTTGATTCTTTTCTAATTCGGTTTGGTAGCGTGTTAGTGACGTTATCACTTCTAGCATGCTCTCTTGGCTACCAATACTGATTCGTACACAGTTACGCAAAGCAGGTTCGTGGTTTTGGTTTCTTGTCACAATGCCATCCTTCGCCAATACGCTAAACACATGGTGCCCCGGTTTTTGACGTAGCAAAACGAAATTAGTCGATGAAGGGTAAACCTGTTCTATAAATTCAAACCGCGTTAGCTCACAAGCAAACCGATTACGCAATTCAACCAACTTTAACGTCGCGCTTTCCATCAACGCAATTCGTTCATCAGACAATGCGTCTAGCACTATTTGAGATGAGCAATCTGGCATTGGATAAGGGGGAATCAGTTTCGCGACATACTGCATCACATTTTGACTCGCTAAGATAAAGCCACATCGAACCGCAGCCAATCCAAACGCCTTAGACAAGGTGCGAATCACAACCAAATGCGGATAACGCGCAATAAGGCTCACCGCTGAAGTTTGTGGTTCAAATTCGATATACGCTTCATCGACTACCACTAGCGACTTGCCAATCGTGCCTTCCAGTACCTGAATCAAATCCAATTTAGGGATCACATTGCCCGTAGGGTTGTTTGGTGAGCAAAGAAACACGATATTAGCCAATTCCGCTTTATTCACTATATCAGCGACGTTAAGGCTGAAGTCTTCCTGCAATGGAGAGTCTAAAGTATTAATCGCCAATGCATCGGCGCAAAACTCATACATCGCATAGGTTGGAGAACAGATAAGTATGTTGTCGCTCGCCGGCTTACAGAATGTTCTAATCAGCAAATCAATCGCTTCATCTGCACCACGGACAGCAACCGTCGCGGCATCAGTGCCACAGTAATCTTGGTAAGCCTTAGCAATATCTTGTGGTAAGAAGTCTGGGTATCGGTTGTGACTTGCTTCTCCTTGAAACAGCGAGCTTTCCAATTCATTGGCGTTTAACCAAACACGTCCATCACCACCAATTCTTCTTGCCGATTGATAAGGTATTAATTTTTTTACAGCCTGAGGTACTAAGCTATCAATAAAAGATGTCAAGAAGCTATCCCTTTCACAAAATCACAATGTCTTCATCATTGCCTTCATATTCAATAAATGTGACCTATACACATATTGAATCACAAATGATGATTAAGTATTTACATTCAAACAGAACACTATTGATAAATGAATCGAAATAATCACATAATAGCCATGATAAAAAATCATAGGTAAAGATATGAATCGCACACTTCCTTCAACTAAAACCTTGCTCGCGTTCTTGTCGACGGCAAGGCACCTCAATTTTACGCGAGCGGCACATGAGCTGAATGTTACGCAAGGTGCAGTGAGTCGTCAGGTATTGTCGTTTGAAGAAAGTCTCGGGTGCGATCTTTTCTACCGACATGCTCGCGGGTTGTCATTAACACCTAAGGGAGAAGAACTGGTTCCGCTGATTCAAGATACCATCCAACAACTGCAATCGGCGTTAAATCAAGTTGCCAGCTCTCCATCGAAGATCAAGCTCAACGCACCAAGTTGTATTACCTCTTGGCTGCTACCCAAGTTGATGTCTTTTCAGCAAGCCTATCCTGAAATTGATGTCGAACTCACGTCGACCATCAAGCACGTTTTTGAACCAAGCTTTGACCCGTTTGACGCCGTAATCACCTATGGTAAGAAGCCAAGCCAACAATCGATAGTGAGCCAGTTATTGTTCAACGAGCAACTGGCTCCGGTCTGCCAAGCTCAAAGCATTACGCAAAGCCATCTTGTAAGTAGCGCTTCTACTATCATCAAGCCACACAAGCTCGCCCAATACACTTGGTTGCACGCCAACAATGAGCAGAGTGATTGGCGGCTTTGGTTGGAACACATAGGCAGCCACGACCTTTCAAGCAAGAACAACCAACAATTCGCGACGCTCGATCAAGCGATGAACGCAGCCATTCAAGGGTTTGGTATTGCCATAGGCGACATCACGCTGGCCAAGCAAGATATTGATTTGGGTAGATTGGTGAAAGTGAGTGAAGGCAGTGTCTTCTCTGGAAATGGTTACTTCTTACTGCAACCCAAGAATCGACAAAATACATCCTTATCTACGCTGGTTGATTGGCTCGTCGATTAGCGGCAATCATCTTTGGAAAGCCCCCACTGTAGCTTTAATAGATCGTCATAATGAGAATTTTACCGTTCTCAAAATGAAACTATTTTCCGGTAGCTACGTATTGGTGTTTAGAGTTTAGAACGGACGTTTCTTTAACTAGTTGAAAAGAAAATTAATTCAACTTTTTGCGTCAGAAATTCTATCCCAATGGATAAAATGGCATTCGAATTGCTTTGTCATAGATAACCCAACCAATATACAGCAGGTTGCACCAATAACATTGCAGCTTGTCACGGAGGATAGGCTATGACCTTACAAAGACATACATATTACGGCTTAATTCACCATGGAATTAAAACCCTATTAATGGACAGAATTGGCCACTTCACAGAGCGTGAATATCACGAATACCTTGACCTAACGACCGGCAAATCGACATGTTTTGCCATGAGTGAACAAGAGCTCGAGAATACCTTAGACAGTTTAAAGAGCGAAGGTTACCTTGAAGATATCAAGAAGCTAATACCTCGCTACCAAACCACATCAATACAATAACGTTCTTAATCTCGATTGGGCGCTTCAATCCTTTATTGGGGTTAAACTCGCCAAAACGGTTAGATGTAATTAATTGGCATCCAATTGTCTCGAGCTATTTAGCATCGAGACAGTTTTGGTTAGACTGTCTGCAACTCAACTAACTGGATAGTCAGTGCCACATGAAGCAAATTCTTGATTTCATTCCTCTCATTATTTTCTTTGCGCTTTACAAGATGTACGACATCTACACGGCTACAGGTGCATTGATTGTTGCTTCCGCAGTACAAATCATTTTGACGTACATCATCTACAAGAAAGTAGAAAAAATGCAGATCATCACCTTTCTAATGGTTGCCGTATTTGGTGGCATGACCATCTTTTTGCATGATGACAACTTCATAAAATGGAAAGTGACCATCGTTTATGCGCTATTTGCTATCGGCCTTACAGTCAGTCACCTAATGGGCAAATCAGCGATTAAAGGCATGTTGGGTAAAGAGATCTCTCTTCCTGAAGCAGTATGGGGCAAGATCAACTGGGCTTGGACTCTGTTCTTCACATTGTGTGCGATCCTCAATGTTTACGTTGCTTTCAACCTGCCATTGGATGTGTGGGTCAACTTCAAAGTGTTTGGCTTACTGATCGCTACTTTTGCATTTACCTTACTAACGGGCGTTTATATCTATAAACATTTACCAAAAGACCAACATTTGCCAAAAGATAAGCATCAGCAAAGAGACCAAGAAACACAAAACGATACGCAACAAGAGCTCTCAGGTAAAAATACCGAGGAGAAATAACCCTTAGGGATGAGTCCTCACCCCCTTTTTGATACAATTATTATCAATATGCGATTTAACAGTGGCCAATGATACTCGTGATCATTGGCCACTGATTGTTTGTGTTCGGTGAATACGTTAAAAATACGACCACCGCGAACCCCGCAAACACATCTATTTAAATTTAAAACAATCAATACCATTAAGAGTACAACAATGACTATTCAATCAACTTTGAACCCGATTGGTTCTTTACTTCTTCGCACTTTGGCGATGCCTTCTGATACCAATGCAGCAGGCCAGATTTTCGGTGGTTGGATAATGTCTCAGCTCGACCTTGCTGGCGGGATACTGGCGAAAGAGATCTCTAACGGCAAGATAGTCACCGTGTCAGTATCAAGCATCGAATTCAAACAGCCAGTGTCGGTTGGCGATGTGGTCTGTGTTTATGGCGACTGCACCAAGATTGGCCGTAGCTCGATGAATATCGACCTAGAAGTCTGGGTTAAGCCTGTACTTGATCACGGTATTGGCGATCGTTACAAGGTATGTGGCGCGACATTCAACTACGTTGCCGTGGACGAAAGCGGTAAACCTCGCTCAATCAACAAATAACGTTTTTCATTAAGCCATTAACGCAAATGGTCTTTAGTTTCAGCAAATGAAATTACTAAAGACCATACAACTCTCTCGTACCAATTCACCTCGCACCAATTCACAATTTCTTATCATTAACTCTTCCAATACCGATTAGTTCGCGTAAATTAGCCAGATAACTAATTTAATCGCTCTAATTCAGTGAAGTAACATAAGGATATCTCAACATGTGGTACGTGATTTTTTCTCAAGACGTCGAAAACTCATTAGAAAAACGCCTAAGTGTTCGCCCACAACATCTAGAACGCCTACAAACACTTCACGACGAAGGCCGACTGTTAACAGCAGGTCCAATGCCAGCCATTGACTCCGATAACCCTGGCGAAGCAGGCTTCACTGGTTCTACTGTTATTGCTGAATTCAACTCTTTGGAAGACGCACAAGCATGGGCTGATGCAGACCCGTACATCGCTGCTGGTGTCTACCAGAATGTAATTGTTAAACCATTCAAGAAAGTATTTTAACGTGAAAAAATGGATTATTGGGTCACTGGCTATTGCCCTACTCGCAGGCTGTAGCTCATCAAGTGAACAAGACAAACAAAGACAGTTAGAGATGATGGCTCACCATCGTGCGGGCGTTTTATCTGCTGGCCTACCTATTGAGTATGGTCCACTCTCTATCATGCGTGTGCTAGCAAAAAATACTGTCGTCGAAATCATGATGATCTACAACCAAGATGCAAAAGGTGCTAAGCCTTTAAACCAAGTTGTAGATATGAGTGTGAATAGCTACTGCACCAACTCTGAAGTAAGAGCTAACCTCGACATGGGCTTAGCTTACAACATCAAAATTCGCAATACACGCGGACAACTGATGGTTGAAAAGCTGATCAGCAAAGAGACTTGCCAGAGCAGCAGCTAGATTCGATATTCGAACAAGCATAAAACCAGAAGGCCTCGCAAATGCGAGGCCTTTTTTGTGGTTCATCGTGGAGTAGAGGGTCAATCAAATCTTAGACTAAATTATGCCTCAGCGGATCCCCACTCTTTACGCAGTGTCTTCGTCGCCGAAACTAAGTTAGTAAGTGCCGCTTCTGTCTCTGCCCAGTTACGAGTCTTTAATCCGCAATCAGGGTTTGCCCACAAACGTTCTGCAGGTATTTTTTCTGCCGCTTTCTTAAGTAAATCTACAATCCACTCTTCTGAAGGGATGTTTGGCGAGTGAATATCATAAACGCCAGGTCCAATCGCATTCGGATAGTTAAACTCTTCAAACGCTTTCAGCAATTCCATGTTCGAGCGAGAAGTCTCAATGGTGATCACATCGGCATCTAGCGCGGCCACTGAATCAATGATCTCGTTGAACTCGCTATAACACATATGGGTATGAATCTGAGTTTCTGGTTTAGCACTCGCCGCTGAGATCTTAAAGGCATCCACTGCCCATTCTAAGTACTCTGCATGGTCGCGTTTTTTCAAAGGCAAACCTTCGCGAATAGCAGGCTCATCGATTTGAATTATGTTAATACCTGCGTCTTGTAAATCAGACACTTCATCACGTAGAGCAAACGCCAGTTGGTTAGTGATCTCTTTGCGTGAGATGTCTTCACGAGGGAATGTCCAACATAGAATAGTGACGGGTCCGGTCAGCATGCCTTTCATCTGTTTCGAGGTCAGAGATTGCGCATAAGTCGACCACTCGACCGTCATTGGTTTTTCACGCTCGATATCCGCAACCACAATCGCCGGTTTCACGCAGCGAGAGCCATAGCTTTGTACCCAACCAAACTTAGTGGTTTGGAAGCCTGCTAGGTTTTCTGCAAAGTACTCCACCATGTCATTGCGTTCCGCCTCGCCATGCACAAGCACATCCAAATCTAAGGCTTCTTGGCGTTTAACCGCATCAGCAATATGACCTTTCAATGCGGTTGTGTATTCCGCTTCATTCAGTTTGCCAGTTCGGTAAGCACTACGCTGAAGACGAATCTCTCCTGTCTGTGGGAACGAACCAATGGTTGTGGTTGGTAACAGCGGTAAGCCGAGAACTTCAGACTGATGCGCTGCACGCTCTGCGTATGGAGCACTGCGTTCTGCCAGTGCTTTGGTAATGGTATTGATACGAGCCTGAACTTGTGGCTTGTTCACATGAATCGCGCTCTTACGGGCAACAATTGGTTGGCTGTAAGTCTCACACGCCAAAATGGCCTTTTGATCGCCGTCTAACGCCGCACCCAACAAGCTCACCTCGGTCACTTTCTGTTTTGCAAAGGCAAACCAACTCTTCACTTCTTCGCTGAGCGTTTCTTCTAACTCCAAATCAACAGGACTATGCAGCAATGAACATGAACTTGCGATCCAAAGCTTATCTCCTAGTTTGTCTTTCACCGGTTGCAGTAACTCAAGCTGCGCGGCTAAGTCAGCTCGCCACACATTGCGTCCATTGATTGCACCCGCAGAAAGTACCCAATCTTCCGGTAATTTATTAACCACTTCATCGAGTTGCTGCGGTGCTGCTGCTAAGTCGATATGTAAGCCGTTGATAGGCAGATCTACGATTTTATCTAATGTATCTGTGACCGAATCAAAGTAAGTGGTAAGTAGTAGTTTTACATCGCCTTGAATCACTTGGTAAGCCAGCTTGAATGAATCTACCCACTGATTATCAAGCTCCAAAGCCAGGATTGGCTCATCAATTTGGACCCACTCTACGCCAAGCTTTGAGAGCTTTGCCAAAATGGCTTGATACGCGGTAAGAAGGCGAGGAAGTAGAGATAAGCGGTCAAACCCTTCTTCCACTTCTTTGCCTAGGTATAAGTAAGAGAGTGGCCCAAGGAGTACAGGCTTAACTTTGTGTCCTGCTTTAATCGCTTCATTCACTTCATCAAACAGTTGAGGCCAACTTACTTCAAAAGAGTCATCTTTGCTGAACTCAGGAACAATGTAGTGGTAGTTAGTGTTGAACCACTTGGTCATGTCAGAAGCAGCTGAACTGTCTTTAGTGACATCATTCGACGTATGCGAACCACCGCAGCAAGTAGATTGAACTTGAGACTGACCACGACCAACGCGGAACAAGGTATCTAAATCTGGGAAGGCTTTTTCATCTTCTGATCCACCAGCATGGCGCTTGGGAACGTGGCCTAGAAGTAGAGTCGTAGTTAGTACATGGTCATACCATGCGAAGTCACCCGCAGTTGCAAAGCTTAGATTCGCGTCAGCTTGTACATTCCAGTTACGATTTCTTAATTCACTGCCGGTCTGCTTGAGCTCAGATTGATCGATCTCACCGCGCCAGTACTTCTCGAGAGTGAATTTGAGTTCGCGTTTTTCACCGATACGTGGGTAGCCAAGAATATGCGTTGTTGTCGTCATGTGTCTGTTCCTTATTCGATAATTTTAATTTCCGGTCAGACTGCCTGTAATGATTGTATTTTTAACAAAGGCGTCTGGATGGCTAAACTATCTCCCTAATCTGAACGATGAACAAGGTCCAAATATTCATCTTGTTTATTAATAATATTCATCTTGAATCATCCAAAGATGAACAGTTTAAATCCATCTGGACATCTAGACGTTTACAGGAGAGCAAAAACACCGTAGGGTGATTATTAAGAAATATTGAATTGGCTTAGGGAATATGAGGAATACTCATGATAGAGCTTAAACACCTTCGAACATTGACCACCTTGAGAGACAGCGGCTCGCTAACCGCGACTGCAACTTCTCTTCATCTGACTCAGTCGGCACTTTCTCACCAGTTGAAAGACCTTGAGGCTCGAATTGGCGGTCAGCTTTTTTTGCGTAAAACAAGGCCGGTTAAATTTACCTCGGAAGGCGAAATTTTGTTAAAACTGGCTGATGAGATACAGCCACAAATCGCCAAAGCTGAAAACGAACTCGCAAGCCTAAAAGAGGATGTGAATGGCCGATTGCACATGGCGATCGAGTGTCACTCATGCTTCCAATGGCTAATGCCCGCTTTGAAGGAATACCAAGTTGCTTGGCCAAGCGTGACCTTAGATTTCTCGTCAGGGTTTGGGTTCGAGCCTCTACCGGCATTGATGGCTGGAGAACTCGATTTGGTGATCACCTCTGATATACAGCCCCGTTCTGAAGTTCACTACGAACCTCTCTTTGATTTTGAGATGCGTTTGATCACTGCAATCAACTCACCTTTGGCAGAAAAACAGAGCATAGAACCGCAAGATCTTAGCGATATAACCATGCTCTCTTATCCGGTTCAAAAACAGCGTCTCGATGTAGTGAAACACTTTTTGCAACCAGCAGGCGTTGAACCAAAGAAATGGAAACAAGCAGACAACACATTGATGCTGGTGCAAATGGTATCGGCAGGTTTAGGTGTTGCGGCCTTACCTAATTGGGCAATCAGTGAATTTTCGAGACAAGGGTTAATCGCCAGTAAACCATTGGGTAACGGGCTTTCAAGAAGGTTGTTCGCAGCGGTAAGAAACTCAGAAAAAGACAAACGTTACCTACAAGCTTTCTTTAGCACGGCAAGACAGCAAAGTAAGAGTCACCTAGATGGCATTGAGGTCGTTTAAGAGACTCGTTGTTGGGTTAGTTTATGCCTGCGTTGAACCTGATAGATATGCGCCAGAAACAAAAAAAGTCACAGATTATCTGTGACTTTTTTATTGCCAATACCGACAACAGGTAATGAGTGTTAATCCACGATAGAAGAAACTCTCATTGTGAGCTTATCTTGAGTAAGACTTGAACTGATTAGTCAGTGGGTCGTATTGATAGCCCAACATATCAAGCTTGCCCACGACACTTTCTATATCCATTTCATACATACTGATCAGCTCTTCAAAGCTATCGCATTCTAAGCGAAGTTTTTCATTCACGATTCCCAGCAAAATAATGCTATCGAAACCTTTGACGTTGCTTAAATCCATCCCGTACTCCTAACGAACACACCGACTAGATTTAAGTTTAGAACGCTTACCAACACCACGCTAAAAAACAGATCACACTTTTTCGATTCAACACCGAAAGGCTTGTGAGATCAGTAACCGCCTACATCGCCCAAACTGGCGTTAAACCAACAGCCGCCGCCAATAACATCAACAATGAAATAGTCAGCTGAAGCTTTTCAGGGGTTTTAACGAACAATAAATGCCAACACCACACCACGATAGCTGAGATTAGCAAAGCAAAGCTAAACAGCAGAGTTGAAATCATTGGCTCTAATTGAGCTTCAGACAGAGAGTAAACATTGATGACCGTCGCCAAAACCACCAACATCCCCGTCAGCACACCAACAACGGGCAGAACACGGTGAAAAGCCTGTAAGCGTGTTCTTGCAATCGTCAGCAGTAAATGACCAAACGCTGCCCCCAATAAAACCACGAGTAATAAAGTGCTAATAATACCGACTGTGGTTGCTTGCTCCGTCGCTTGTATAGCAACGTATGACAGTGCTAAACCACAAGCTAAATACATCACCCAAATAGGGCCAGAATCTCGAGTCTTCTTGGTTTGAACTTGAGAATAGAAATAAAAGATCGCGAACACGACAAGAAATGCTTCAATTCTTAATGAGGCAACGGCAAGCCACAGCACGCCAATTGCAGGCAACATCTTGTGAATGCGGCCACGTTGTCCCGGGCAAATATCCCCTTTCACTAAGATGAGGGTTAAGATCAGTTGGGCTCCTAATAGCATCGGAGCAAATTGTACTAATAACGTTTCGACCATTGTGGATCTACTTCTTCAAACTTATTTTCGCGAATAATATCAAAAACTGGTGCGAACACTAATCAAAATCATAAATTAGAGACGAGATTCAAGGCTTCAACTATGCTGATGTATGGCTCTTCTGTCGCCATTTACCGTAAAAATACGAAAGACATCAAAACTAACAGGGGCATGTTCTACTGGCTAGTCTAGGCTCATGCCGCTATAATTCCCGCCTCAAAAATCAGAGGTTGAAATATGTACAGCGATATCACTCCTATTCACGAACACAAAAAATACTGGGCCGAGTGCTACGGAACTGCACCCTTTTTGCCTACCAGTAGAAAGGAGATGGATGCTCTTGGATGGGATAGCTGTGACATTATTATTGTAACTGGTGACGCTTATGTCGATCACCCGAGCTTTGGCATGGCTATCATTGGTCGCCTTCTTGAAGCTCAAGGATTCCGCGTGGGCATTATTGCGCAACCAAAGTGGGACAATAAAGACGCCTTCATGAAGCTAGGTAAACCTAACCTATTCTTCGGCATTACAGCGGGTAACATGGACTCCATGATCAACCGCTACACCTCTGATCGCAAATTACGTCACGATGATGCTTATACGCCAAACAACGAAGGTGGCAAGCGTCCTGACCGTGCAACTCTAGTTTATTCCCAACGTTGTCGCGAAGCCTACAAAGGCACGCCAATCGTTCTTGGTGGTATCGAAGCAAGTTTGCGCCGTGTTGCTCACTACGACTACTGGTCAGATAAAGTTCGTCGCTCTGTATTGTTTGACGCAAAAGCAGATATTCTTCTTTTTGGTAACGCTGAGCGTGCACTGGTTGAAGTGGCACACCGCATTGCCGATGGCGAAGACATGTCTACGCTGACCAATATCCGCGGTACTGCTATCAATCTTCCTGCTGCCCCAGAAGGCTTCAAGATCATTGACTCTTCTCGTATCGAAAAGCCGAACAAAGCGTACGTTCCGGTTAACCCTTACGAAGTTGAAACCCAGTGTGATACTAAGAAAGACGAAAAAGAAGAAATAAAAGCGCAACCTATTACTATTCGTCCTTCTCGTCACGACGCAAAAACAACCGCGGTTCGTATCCCAGGTTACGAAAAGCTAAACAATGACCGTATTCTTTACGCTCACGCTAGCCGTATTCTGCACCTTGAGACAAACCCGTACTCAGGTCGTGCTCTGATTCAACGTCACGGTGATCGCGAACTTTGGGTTAACCAAGCGCCGATTCCATTGACCACAGAAGAGATGGACTACGTGTTTGGCCTTGCTTATAAGCGTGTTCCGCACCCTATGTACGGCAAAGCGAAAATCCCTGCATACGACATGATCAAAACCTCGGTTAACATCATGCGTGGTTGTTTTGGTGGCTGTTCTTTCTGTTCAATCACAGAGCACGAAGGTCGCATCATCCAGAACCGTTCGAAAGAATCTATCTTGGATGAAATCGAAGACATTAAAGATAAAGTGCCGGGCTTCACCGGTACTATTTCTGATTTGGGCGGCCCAACGGCGAACATGTACCGTTTAGGTTGTTCAGATCCTAAAGCAGAAATTAACTGTCGTCGTCCATCATGCGTGTTCCCGAAAATCTGTGAAAAGCTAAACACAGACCATCAACACACCATCGACCTGTACCGCTCTGCGAGAAAAGTACCGGGCGTTAAGAAGATCATGATCGCTTCTGGTGTACGTTACGACTTAGCGATTGAATCTCCAGAATACGTTCGTGAGCTTGTGACTCACCACGTTGGTGGTTACTTGAAGATTGCTCCAGAGCATACTGAAAAAGGCCCACTGGATCTGATGATGAAGCCGGGTATGGGCACTTACGATCGTTTCAAAGAGATGTTCGAGAAATACAGCGCTGAAGCCGGTAAGAAACAGTACCTAATTCCTTACTTCATCTCTGCTCACCCGGGCACAGAAGATGAAGACATGCTTAACCTTGCAATGTGGCTGAAAAAGCACAACTACGAGTGTGACCAAGTACAGAACTTCTATCCATCGCCGATGTGTAATGCAACGTCGATGTACTACTCAGAGACCAACCCTCTGAAACGCGTGAAATATAAGAAGCGTGAAGATGTTCCTGTACCGAAAGGTGATCGTCAACGTCGTCTGCATAAAGCGCTGCTTCGTTACCACGATCCTGAAAACTGGAAGATCATCCGTGAAGCGCTAATCAGCATGGGTAAAAAACACCTAATTGGTGACAAAGCAAACTGTCTAGTACCAGAAGAAGATTTTGAAGCTCAGACACCGGCGCAGCGTCGTAAGTCTGGTCGTCACGGCTCACAGCGCTTTGCGACTAAGCACAGTAAGTCTCAACCAGGTCTTGGTGGCGAAAGCCCACGTAACCATTCTAAGCCAGGTGGCAATAAGCCAAAACCGGGCGGTAAGAAGCCAACGGGTAGCCAAGGTAATGGCAATCAGGGCAACGGAAAGCAGAACGGCAATGGTAACGCGCATAAACCAGCGACGGGCTTCATCAAAAAAGCCCCTGCTAGTCAGCAATCTCAAGGCAATGGCGGCGGGAATGGCAAGCCAAACCGTAACAAAGCGGGTAATGGTCAAGGTGGTAAACCTGTGAGTAACGGCAAGAATCGCCAGCGCGCAGCACAACGTTAAGACAGCGACCCATTGACTTCGCTATGGTAAAAACACAAAGCGCAGCTATTTAGCTGCGCTTTTTTGTGCCCGTTACCAATGGCTAGCGGATTAGCCACTTAGATACTTAGATACTTAGATACTCTGATGCTCAGATGCTCAGATGCTCAGATGCTAACCAAAGGGGTTACCTACTTATCTAACGCGTAAACACCCAATACTGGCTAAATAGGTAATTGGTGACCATTCCGACAAGAGTCCCCACTGCCATTGCGATAAAAACAGCTCCGATAAAGGTAGGAAGCAATTCCGTCATCAGCTTAAAGCACAGCAAATTAGGTACCGCTGATATTGATGCGGTAAACATGAACTTTTGCCACTGAATCAGCTTCTCAGACCAATGACCTCGCCCTTTATATTCAAAAGTCAGTATACGATTACCCAACCATGTCGTCGTTGCAGCAGCAATAAAGGAGCTAATTCGCGCCATCATTAAAGGCAGCCCAACAACATAATGCAGCAATGCAAAAACCAAACAATCAACAACAAACCCACCAACACCAACCACAGCAAATCTAACCATCTTGTGGTGGGACTGTAGTCTTTGGCTATGTGATTGAAGCTTGTCATTGAACATTCGTAGCCTTGAGTTAACGCTGAACATCATTTTCACTTTCAATATGATTCAACGAAAAATTTGGTGTGTTGCTCTGGTGATGGCAGCTGAACAAAGCACGCTTTATTTTCACCGTTGGCTCTAGAATACACGTTAATGCGTTCTCTTTAATCTTGGTTTCCACTTCAGATCTTTTACCAATCAGATAGAACTTATCAATGCCATTTAGTTGCTCGATATCAAGAAGCTTTTTCGCTTGCCCATGACTGTAAAATTGCCCTGAGAATGGTCTTTTACCCACATAAAAACTTGGCGCAGAATCCGTAATCTGTTCAAAAATAATACGGTCACTTTTCTCGTTCGCCTTCCCTAAGTTCAGGTAAACCATCGCAATCATTAACAGCACAGGTAGCACCAAAGCCACACTCGAAAACCACTTCTTATCTTTTTCTACCACAAGTATAGCAACCAGCATCCCAAGGGCTGGAATCCCCGGCAGTACGTACGCAGGGAGAATATTGCCCGCCATAGTGAAAAGAATCAGTGGCGAAATCAACCAACAGACAAGGAATGAAAACAACCCACTATTCTCAGCGTTAATTTCCGCAATTTTCTTGCGACGAGCGAAAGTTAAAATAGGTAATACAATCGACCACGGCGCAGCGGCCTGAATCCAAAACACCCAGATCATGCCTCTGGTTTCATCATGAGCAGAACCGTATAAATCGCCCTCCCAACCACTCACAACAAAACGCTTAAAGTGTTCGCCAACAATAAAATAATCAATAAAGCCCGGAGTAGCCATTTCAGCCATAATGTACCAAGGCAAGGCAATCGCCAGCATGACACCTAAACCAGACAACAGTGGAAAGCGTTGCCACAACACTTTAAAAGCCCCAAAGATACCATGTTGTAATAGCAACCAAGGGAATACTGCGATACCCATGATCACAATCGCAACAGGACCTTTTGCAAGCAAGCCCAACGCCAAGCCTACAAATCCAACGTAACCCCAGGTTTTGTTGGTTCTCTCACTTCCTTCGCCTTTACAGTCTTCTCCACCGAGCCAACATAAGTAAAAGCCCAGCATCGCGATGGTCATGGCTAACGTTAACGCCATGTCGGTCATCACAGCACCCGCGGCGATAGAGAAAATCCCACATGTTGCCAATACAACAGCCGCCACTAAGGCACTTTGTCCCGTACGCTTCGCCAGATACGCGACCAATAGAATCGTCGCGAAACCTGCTAACCAATGCGGAGCACGCACAGCAAACTCACTCAAGCCGAACAACTCAATACCAGCAGCACTCATCCATGTGAACAACGGTGGCTTACCCCAAAAAGGAATACCGTAATCAAACTGAGGGGTTAACCAATTGCCAGTTTCTACCATCAAGCGAGCCATTTCTCCATAGCGCGCTTCAGTGGTGTCCATTAACGGATAAGTCGCCAAAGATAAAAGCCTTAAAACTAGTGCAAAAGCCAACAAATACCATAGACGCGTTCTGTTCAGACTCATGCTGATTCCTCTAATTTAAAATGTGTTTTCAATGCGGGTGTATCAACGACCGATTGGATCAGATAAAGAGGGCGATTCTTGGTTTCGATGAAAATACGACCTATGTACTCCCCCATTAAACCAATACTCAACAGTTGGATTCCGCCAAGTGCAAGTTGCACGACCATCATTGACGGATAACCCGTAATTGGCTCACCAAACATCATGGTTTTGAACACGATGAAGACGCCATACACGAAAGCAGTAAGCGCCACTAATCCACCAACTGCCGTCGCAATACGCAGTGGGCGGATAGAGAATGATGTGATGCCATCCATCGCCAATCCGATGAGTTTCAGATAGTTCCACTTGGTCTCGCCACAGAAGCGAGCATCACGCTTAAATTGGAGTGTCGCTTGTCGGAAACCCGGCCATGAAAAAATGCCTTTCATGTAGCGGTTACGTTCTGGAAGCTGATTGATATGGTCGACAACCTCGCGGCTTAACAGTCGAAAATCACCCACATTCTCAGGAACATCAATCTTCGCAGCCACGTTCATGACTTTGTAAAAGCTCGCTGCTGAAAACTTCTTAAACCATGTTTCACCATCACGCTGGCTGCGCTGCATATTGACGACGTCATAACCTTCGCGCCACTTGGCAATCATTTGCGGGATAAGCTCAGGTGGATCTTGTAAGTCAGCGTCTAGCAAAATCACCGCTTGTCCACGACAGTGCTCAAGGCCTGCGCTCATCGCTGATTCTTTGCCAAAATTACGGCTTAAACCGATAACAGAAATTGAGCTATTGATTGAAGTGAATGAACTCACCAACTCCAAGCTGTTATCTTTGCTGCCATCATCGACATAAACGATTTCACTGGTGATGGGTAAGCTATCCAGCACCTTGGTAAGGCGAGAGTGGAACTCTTCCAATACCTCTTGTTCATCGTAAAAAGGCACAATGATAGACAGAGAAACCGCAGGGTTGATCTGCGATGTAGATATCTTAGGGCGGCTTATATGAAGTTCAGACATAATACGTTCTTCTATTTTTTAATCTGAATCCAATCTACCCTCCCATAAGTGAAAGTTATGTTATTGACATATTTTTCACGCTCACTCAGGATAATGTTACCGTCTATTTCTGTATGAGAATCAAAATGAAACGAGTTCTATTAGTCGAAGATAACCGTGAAATCGCAGGTGTCTTGTTTGATTATTTTGAGTGTATTGGTATGGAACTCGATTATGCGGACAACGGCGAGCTCGGCCTGCAACTCGCGTTGGAAAACTCATTTGATATCATCATATTGGATCTGATGTTGCCAAGAATGGACGGCCTCACGGTTTGTAATAAATTGCGAGACCAAGGCAACGCGACACCTATTTTGATGCTGACCGCGCTAGATAGCCGCGATGATATGTTGAAAGGGTTTGAGCATGGTGCCGATGACTATCTAACCAAGCCTTTTGATTTGGATATTTTAGAAGCAAGAATGAACGCACTAGTTCGTCGTTACCGCGGAAAAGTAGCCTCTTCAAAACTTCAGTTCGGTGAACTCACCATCGACCAAAAAACCCGTAAAGCTTACCGCCAAGATAAGCTTCTTGCGCTAAACCCAACCACTTACACCATACTTGAGATGCTCTGCCAAAACGCACCAGAAGTGGTGACTCGTGAAGATATCTCCTACAAATTATGGGAAGAAGATGAACCCAATAATGATGTGCTGCGCAGTCACATCTATCAATTACGAAATCAACTCGACAAGCCTTTTGACAGTCAAATGTTGATTACGGTTCCTAAAATAGGATTCCGCTTGGAGTCATCGAATTGATTTCCAACTTTCTGACAAGCACTAAAACCCTCACCGGCCGCTTAGCTGTTTTCTTTGGGCTAATGGCCGTGATTGTGTCTGCGTTCGTCTATGTCGTTTTTATTGTCGCGCTCTATATGTCTGAAGACCGGGTCGGTGAAAGACGCATCTTGATTGACCGCAATTACGCCGTCGAGCTATTTCAAGCCGGAGAAAGTGGTGAGTTAAGAATTGATGATCTGACAGTCGCCTATAACGACCCGTCATTCGTACCTCTCGAATATTATAAGCTCATTGCAAATAAAGAGAGCTTTCTCGGAGAGATCGGCGAAGAGCCAGAGTCAAGAATGGTCTATGTTGGCGAGTATTCTGACAAAGGAAAAACCCACCCAATAATCCTACTTTCCGAAATAGACCGTGTTGAATTTGCTATTTCTGAACTTGTGTACGCGACCGCCTTTGTGCTCACGTTACTTTCTATCTTAATTTTTAGTTTTGGTGCTCTGCTCTATCGACTCTCAAAACGACTGATTGAACCATTCAACTCTCTGTCTGAGCAACTTGAGTCGAATAAACTCAATCTCAACGAAGAGTTCGGTGTGAGCGATGATGCGGCAGTTGAATTTCGTCAGCTAACCGATCAACTGAATCAGTATCGTCGAGAAATCAATTCCTTGGTCAAGCGTGAACAAGCCTTTGCTCGATACTCAAGCCATGAGTTAAGAACACCACTAACCGTTGCTCGTGGTGCGAATAAATTGCTATTAAGAAGCGAAACCACCGAGTTTCAATCTCGGCAGGTTGAACGCATTGATGAAGCCATTGTTCAGATGTCTGAGATGGTCGATGCTTTGCTTGGCCTAGTTCGTTACGAAAGAAACAGTGACGATGCACCGCTGCGCTTGTTCAGTCAGCAAGAGTTGGAAGCTATCGTTTCCAAGAATTCATTACAAGCAGATGAGAAGCAAGTCGAGATATCCCTTCACATTCAATCTGAGCCTATAATTCAAGCCACAAGCGCGATAATGAACATGTTGGTCGGAAACTTGTTGAGAAATGCGATTGCTGCGACCAATAGTGGCACCGTAACTATCACTCTTTCCCAAGACACTCTTGTGATTGAAGACCAAGGTGAAGGCCTTCAGGAACAGTACAATCCGAATGGTCATGGATTAGGTTTATTGATTGTCGACGACTTGTGCCAACGCTTCCATTGGGACTTTGAGTTGGTCAATCGCGACTCCGGAGGGTGCACTGCAAGAATCGCCTTTCAGACAGGTTCCTCCTTATCCACATTAAAGCAAGCAAACTCGTAATACGAGGCTCAATACCCGATGAAAACTTGATTTAGTTGGTTTACAGCGCTCGCTAGCTACTAGATACTCAGTAGTCCTTTTTGATTTAAAAATGCTGGCTCTTGAGTCAGCATTTTGTCTAAGTGCGATGAAACTAAATAATAGCCCTGTAACTCAGCATCAATACAACGATCACACCTTTTTCTTAAAGCGAGACGATAAGCTTCACTCCCACTTTTGCGGCAACAAAGCCAGAAAGTTCATGAAGCTACTGGAAGACGATCACCCAGACACCACCACTCTAATAAGCTATGGATCCGCTCAAGCTAACTCCTTGTTCTCGCTAGCCGCACTTGCAAAAATCAAAGGCTGGACGCTTGAGTTTTACGTCGACCACCTTCCTCAATGGCTACAAGAACGCCCACTCGGCAACTACCGTGGCGCTATCGATCTTGGGGCTAAGGTTATTTCAGTCAAAGAAACAGGCTCTGAGCTTCATCCACAAGCGTATATTGAACAAATAAGGCAACCAGGTTCCGATTGTATTGTGTTACCTGAAGGTGGACGTTCTCAGCTTTCTGAATATGGCGTGAAGCAACTGGCGATGGAAATACTCAGCTGGACGCGCTTCGAAAACAAACACGATTTTGTGGTTGCACTGCCCGCTGGTACTGGTAGCACAGCGCTGTATCTTCATAAGCATTTAAAACTGCACAACATCCCGGTTTTAACCTGTGCTTGTGTTGGTGGCAGTGACTACTTAACGCAGCAGTTCAATGAGCTTGGCGAGACCGATCACCCGCAGATCTTACCGCTCAAAACCAAACACCACTTTGGTAAGTTGTATCAGCAGGATTATCAAACTTGGTTAGATCTACAAGAGCAAACCGACATTGAATTTGACCTGCTCTATGACCCTTTGATGTGGCAATGCTTGGAACGTTGGCAAGAAGACAACCCGACCAAAACCATCATCTACATCCATCAAGGCGGCATCTTAGGCAATGAATCGATGTTGCCGCGCTATCAGCGGAAGTATCCGGAGATGAGCATTAGCAAAACCAACGCATCTTGGTAATTTTTTCCCTTTATTCTCCAGTTTAGCTATTCAAGTTATAAACTGAAATCTGGCGAGAATCATCGCGTTATCTATACTTTCGATTGGAACGTCAATTGTCATCGAAAGGAATAACGCATGCGAAAACTCACAACGCTCGGCCTGTTTTCAGTTTTACTGCCCTTCTCTGCGATTTCAGGAGAAAACATCACTTACCAAGTCGATGGTATGGATTACGAAGGTTATTGGAGTGAGGCCAGTGACCAAGCGCCTTTGGTGCTGCTAATTCACGATTGGGATGGCTTAACTGATTACGAAAAGAAACGTTCTGAGATGCTCAACGAACTCGGTTACAACGTGTTCGCCATCGACCTATTTGGTAAAGGCATTCGCCCTACCGAAGTGAAAGGCAAAAAACAACACACAGGCGAGTTGTATAAAGACAGAGAAAAAATGCGTGCACTACTTAATGCGGGAGCGATGGAAGCGAAAAGGCTTGGTGGTAACTTAGATAACAACGTGATAATGGGTTACTGTTTTGGTGGCGCAGCCGTTTTAGAAGCCGCTCGTGCTGGCATCCCATCGAAAGCTTATGTCACCTTCCATGGCGGTTTATCGACACCTAAAGGACAAGACTACTCTGAGACAAAAGCTCCAGTTGTCGTGTTCCATGGTACAGCAGACGCCATGATCTCAATGCACGACTTTGGAAGCCTCGCAGCTCAACTTGAATCAAGCAAGGTTCCGCATGAAATGATCACCTACAGTGGTGCGCCACATGCCTTTACCGTATTCGGCTCAAACAACTATCAACAAGAAGCTGACCAGAAATCGTGGGATAGATTTACCCATGTACTAGAAACCACCACCAGATAATCTTCTCCTTGAGAACCCATAACCCCATTCTACAGTTTAAGAATGGGGTGACTTTAGTTAACACGGTGTCATGCCGCTACAAATAACGATGGATACTTAAGTCATCAGATTTAATATCACTGGCAGAGCCACTGACTATGCTTGCTAAGATCTTTCCTGAGCCACATGCCATTGTCCAACCTAATGTTCCATGACCTGTATTGGTAAATAAATTTTTGATAGGCGTCTTGCCGATGATAGGCGTGCCATCTGGCGTCATTGGTCTTAGCCCAGTCCAGTATTCAGCCTTAGAAAAGTCCCCCGCTTGTGGGAAAAGATCTTTTATCACCATATCAATCGTGGCTTTGCGTTTTTCTGGGATTAGGTAGTCAAAACCAGCGAGTTCTGCCGTACCCGCGATACGAATACGATCATCAAATCGCGTCATCGCGACCTTGTAGGTTTCATCCATAACAGTCGAAGTCGGTGACTTATCTACATTCACGATAGGCAATGTTAGTGAATATCCTTTCACTGGGTAAACCGGTATAGACAAGTCGACTTGCTTTAATAGTTCTCGAGAATAGCTTCCTGACGCGACCACGTAAGCATCCGCTTTAAACTCGCCTTGAGTCGTTGTAATAGTCTCAATGGCTTGATTCTGATGATTCAAACTTACCACTTCAGTATCAAACACGAACCTAACACCGAGTTGCTTGGCTTTCTCAGTCAAGGTTAAACAGAACTGATGGCAATCACCGGTTTCATCATGAGGTAAGTATAAGCCGCCCACCAGCTTGTCTTTAACGTCCGCTAAACCCGACTCCACTGACAGACACTGGTCAACATCAAACAGCGAGTGTTCGATCCCACTCTCTGTTAATAGCTTCATATCCTGCTGAATAGCATCGAGTTGCTTTTCGCTTCTGAATACTTGCAAGGTGCCTTTCTGCCTGCCCTCATAAGCTAAATCTTCACTGGTTCTTAGATGAGTGAGACACTCTCGACTGAAGTTTGCCACTCTTAACATGCGTGACTTATTCATGGCGTACTTGGCTTCATTACAGTTGGCCAACATCTTAGTCGCCCAAGCAACTAATTCAGGAGAAAGTGACGGCTTCACTTTTAGAGGCGCATGCTCTTGGGTAAGCCATTTCATTGCTTTCAACGGAATCCCCGGTGCCGCCCATGGTGAAGAATATCCGTAAGAAATTTGCCCTGCATTCGCAAAGCTGGTTTCCTTGCCACTGCTATCTTGACGATCAATAACCGTCACTGTATGACCTTCTTTCGCAAGGTACCAAGCACTGGTTAACCCAATAACACCGCTACCAATTACAATAACTTCCATTCTCTTCTCCTAATGCCCGACAAAGCCAAAATCTGTCGAACACAGCTGTCAGTCTAAAACTCGTTTCGTTAATAATTTGTAACTTATTCCGCGCATGTTGACTTAACAATAGAGGGAGCGTTGACAAAAACTCAATTCAACTTAAAAACGAATTCGGCAATTTGGAACTGTGATATTGGCGGTATTTGGTCGCTTAGGAGGAGTTGCTAAGTAAATCGATTAAGCCTAGATATTGTAAGCGTCATGGCTTAAGAAAGTGGCGTTTTCGAGTAAGAAATCTAACAAGGTTTCGGCCTGTAGCGTGAGTGCGCGGTCTTTTAAAGATTGAACCTTAACCGTCGCCTTCGATAGCATCTCCAACTCGGTCGCAACCACTTCAATCTGCCCTGACTTTATTTCATCGATCACCGTGAGCTTAGGCATAAAGGTGACGCCCAACCCTGCTGAAACAAAGTTAGTCAGTGCAGTGACTGAGTTCGTCTGAAGCTTAGGTTCTAACGTGAAATGCGACATTTGCTCGGCCTGCTTAACCAATCGACCCATCCCTGTTGAGTTGTCGATCAACGCCAAAGACACATCCTTAATATCTTGCAGTGTCACAGGTGCTTCTTTCATCGTAAGGAAGTGCCCCTTCGGAGCAATCAATTCGAGCGGATGGCTACGTTCAACGTGGGAGTGCAGTTTAGGATGTGGAGCAGAAGCATAGGTTATTGCGAAGTCTATCTGTTGATCTTCCAACATCTTGACCGCGTCCAATGCCCCAGCAATTTCAATAGAAAGGTTGATATCAGGATAACGGGTCATAAAGGTTTGCATCGGCTTTGACACCAAGTTGGTAATAAACCCTTCACCGATGGCAATACTGACACTGCCTCCTTTGAGGTTTTTAAGCTTGGCTAGTCGAGTAAGCACTGCAGCCTCTCCACGAACAATGGAACGATAGTAATGCAGCAGCTCATTACCCGCCTCAGTTAACAGTGATTGGCGGTTGTTGCGTTCCCAAACTTTCATTCCCGCTTGCGCTTCGAGCTGGGTCAGCATTCTGCTCATTGCAGCAGGGTCAACATTCATCATCTTGGATGCCTTACGCAATGAGCCATACTTAGACAACGCGTTTAAATACTCAAGAGCGCGGATATTAAAGTGATGCATTCAACTTCCTTGTGATTCGACTGACACTAGATCAAGCGTCTCACAAATTGGCTGCGAACATGTATCCCATTTTATCAAGAACGTATTTACACTTACTAACTTGTGCACCGAGTCACTTCAAGACAGCTAAAGGCTCATGCTCGTTTATTCGATCTACTCTTGATAGACAGATGGAAAGAGCTTAAAGAACCTGTTTGAAACCGCTTAACGAAGCATTTTCGATGACATGGCACCTGTGTGGTTCGGCTTTCACTTGAGTAATACCAATCACAGTAAATAAGTGATCAAACATAGCGTAGGAAAAAAGCTTGAGAACAAGGCAGAATTTTTCGATAAGTAGTTATTCTACAATCAAAAATTCTAACGAAGTTATCGAGGTTTTTAACAAGCTAGGGTGACCAGTTATTTACTACGATTGGTATAATACCAATCACAGTAAGCAAGTGGTCATAAATAGCGTTGGAAGGCGTGATAACTAGGCAAAGGACTTTGGGCTAGAGATAGAGATAGAGATAGAGATAGAGATAGAGATAGAGATAAAATATAGGTGCTCTAAAACGAGAAAACCCCAGCATTTCTGCTAGGGTTTTGAATAGTGGTGGAAGGATGGGGATTTGAACCCCAGATACGCTATAAACGTATACTCGCTTTCCAGGCGAGCGCCTTAAGCCACTCAGCCATCCTTCCACAAATTGTGTGTTGAGCTTGTCACTCAACGAGGCGCTACTTTATTGATTCTGCTTGCTTTGGTCAAGAGGCATTATCAAAAAAAGTGCCTTTTTCAGTTTGTTCGATTACAAATTAACTCATTAGATCAAAAACAAACCAAATTTCATTCTATCGTTGTACTTACGCTTGTTGCTTTTCTTAAGCTTGTTGATAGTAGCCCGGAACTCTAAACCATTTACGGCACATATCTAAGAAATAACCGTACAGCACGCCCATACCACATGAGATAACAGCGTTACTGGTGACAGCCGTAACAATCTGGTCGCTCGAAGCACCTACTGCCAATAAAATACCGGCATACACAGGTGACTGGAATAACACGTACGCCACCAAGTCAGACAAATTTTTCATCAATGAGTTTTGTGAAAGCTTTGCGCCGTTACGCAAGAACCAATCACGAAAGACTCCATAAGGCCAAGCGATAGCTATGTTTACCGGAATAGATAACGTTCGAGAAGCAAGAGACTGCTCAAACGTCATACCAGAAATAAACACTTCAACAATCATTCCAGAAATAAAACAGAAAACGACCATAGCGAATGTATCCGCAGCTGCGTTTCGAATACAGAATGGACCACGAGACTTCATTGACGATAAACCTAAAATATATCACTACTTAATTAGCGATTTAACAACACATAAACAAGGCTAGATTACACCTAGCCAGATAATATCACTATTAAATCACAATATAAGCAGTCATACATTCCAAATTAAAAATAAAGTTGTAAATTAACAACCAAAAACCACTTTAAAAGCAGTCAATTCGACCAACAAAACCCACAAAGGTCAAATAACGAGCGATTTGTTATTATATTTCCGTAATTAAACAACAACTATGCCATAGGAAGATTTACCGTAATGCTATTGATGATTTCTTGTTCAGGAGTGAAACCGAGAGAAACCTGCTCTAAAGCTTTATCGACGTGATCTGTGAGCTTTGCATTATTCATAGGTTCAGCATGAACACGCAAGCTCTCTAATGCAGACTTAATCAGCGCTAAGTTATTATCTTCGAGCGCAACGTACAGCGTGACGAGTAGCTCTTCTGTGTTATCTTTGTTTCGTAGATCAGGTTTAGGTAGTGACTCGCTGTTACTTTGCGAATCGTTTTTTTCTACATCTAGGCTATCAAGATCATGAGCTCTAACTTCATGGTATTGGTAAAGCTTGTTTGAATAGCGGAATAACGCATCATCCAACTCACGCTCATCAATCGGTTTGGCAATAATATAATCCACACCCGCACCAAGCATACGTTCGCGAGTCTCTTTAAAGACATCAGCCGTACAACCAAACACCAGTACCGATGATATCTCGCCTATCAAAGCTCGAATTGCAGTGGTTGATTCAACGCCGTCCATCACTGGCATATGGTTATCCATTAATACCAAATCAAAGCGCTCAGCCACCACGGCTTGTATCGCAAGTTCACCATTTTCGACGCTCTTACAAGTAAAGCCTTTACTGCTCATGAAGGTTTCAATAATGACGGTATTGGTTCGGTTATCTTCGACAATCAGTACCTTCAAGCCAGAGTAATCTAACTTTTTATGTGGCAAGCTCTCTATTTCGCCAGGCTGGCAAGGCTTAATCTTCAAGCGAACATCGAAGCTGGTGCCTATCCCTTCTTCACTGGTGACGCTAATACTGCCCTCCATCAATTGGGCAATTTTCTTCACAATCGCTAACCCGAGACCAGTACCGCCAAAGCGTCTCGTAGTCGAAGACTCAGCTTGTTCAAACGGTTTAAAAATACGTTTTTGTGCTTCTTTAGATATACCAATACCGGTGTCGCGAACTCGAATACTAAGGTAGGTGTCACTCCCCTCTACGACTTCTTTAAGATACACCTCGACAAAGCCTCGAGAGGTAAACTTGACTGCGTTGTTTAAGAGGTTAAATAAAATTTGGCGAAGGCGTGCTTTGTCTGAGAAGTACCAACGGCCAGAAGGCACTTCGGAGTACACTTTGAATTGAAGCCCTTTCTCGGAAGACAATGTGTAATAGACACTGTTGATACTTCCTATAATTGAATCAAGCGGGAATCGTGTTTCATCCAGATCTAACCGACCCTGCTCTATCTTTGAAAAATCCAAAATTTCATTGAGTAACGTCATCATATGATCACCCGAATCATACAGGCTCTTAAGATGCTTCTCTTGCTCTGTGCTCAAAGGGGTTTTCAGTAAGATCTGAGCCGTTCCTAATACACCATTCATCGGGGTACGAATTTCGTGTGACAAGGTCGCAAGAAAGGCCGTTTTGGCATTGGTTGATGCTTGAGCTTTAACCTTCTCAGCTTCGAGATAGATGGTTTTTTCGTTGAAGGTTTTGATCAAATGTCCGATTTCATCATCACTAGAGTAGTCAACATCGATGATCTCGCCCGCTTTAGAACTATCAACTTGGGCGGCAATCGTTGTGATTGGGCTTATCAAATAGCGGTTCAGTAAGTAATAACCGGCCATGACACACAACAACAACAGCGGCACAATACCGCCTTCAACGCTCATTACCTGACGAAACACTTCGTCTGCTACTCGTGATTTTGAGTTGACGACATCCACTTGCCATCCAAACTCTCCAAATTGGTTACTACTAATATAAATCCCATCAACGAGATTGAAGTTATGAGAAACCAACACTTGGTTGAGTTTGTCTCTTAGAGTAATACCAAGGTTGTATTCTTCCGCATGGTTCTTGATAAAGCCGAGCAACTCTTCGAGTGAGAGATCCACAGTCGCGACACCTGCAAAAGTTCCATCGTAATAGTAAGGTGAAGATGCTGTGATCATTTGAACATGTGTATATGGGTCAATATACACATTGCTCCATGCAATGGTTCCCTGCACTTTGTTTACTACAGATGTATACCAATATTCGTTTTGATAAGGCGCATTTTTGGGGTTGTTATAAGAAAAGAGCTGGTCAATATCACCATCGTCGGCTTTGTTGAAAAAATAACTGTTAAGGATTTTATCAGAATCCAATGCATGCGGTTCTGGCCAAATACCTGCGCTGACGATCGTGTCATCGCTCGCCGCCAACATTGACTTAATAAATAACGGTATAACATCAGTATCACTGCGCTGTGCCTGAGCGAAACCAACCAAACTATCAACAAAACCTTGAGAGCTACTGAGGGGCTCTGTAATCAATTCCGATAACAGTTGTGTACGTAAGTCGAGATTTTGTTGCAACTTAGCGCGTACAGGAGATTCTACGACGTAATACGTCACACTACCGACAATGGCAATGAACATTGCGAGGTATACACCAAGCGCTACCATACTTTTTTTCTTAAGAGACGACCGTATTTGCATAATTATCTTGTTGTTTTCTTTTCTGTTTAACCTAGTGTTTATCACTAATGACATCAAGCGTTTTTAGATTGAAGCTTGATTGGCGCAAGTTCATTGGTACTATAAGCGCAAATATGTTCCCTTTTACGGTACCTCACTTTGACTTTACAAGATATTCTTGCGCTTCCAGAGTTGGAAGGAAAGCTAATCACAGAACACAAAACCATGGGCTTTGTCACTGCAATGGCAGCCGCTCCAAATGTGTTAACCCCTCATGAATGGCTGCCATTCCTTTGGGGTGGCGAAGAAGTCGCGCCTTTTACCGACGGTGAACAGCTGGAAAGCTACATTGAAGTTATCATCGCGCTTTGGAACAAAACCCGCCCAGAACTGATCGAAGGTACTTGGGTATGGCCTGAAGCTTGTCAATTAGATGATGCAGAAGTTGTAAATACAGCAGCTCGCGATTTTTGTGAAGGCTTACTTCAAGGTTGGCAGATAGCCCGTGATGATTGGGAAACACTGATGCCCAAAGACAGCGAAGACAACGCATTGGTCGGCGGCGTGTTGCTTTCACTAAGCATGCTTTACGATCCAGAAACTTCCATTGCTACGCTTGCAGAACAAGGCATCGAAGGCCTTGAGCAGTTTGAAGAGATCTTTAACGCTGTGCCTGTGATGCTTTGCGGGTTAACGCAACGCGGTATCGCATTAGCCGAAGCTCAATAATTTTCCATTCTCTCTAAAGCGAGACATATAAAAGAAATAAGCTGCGCTATATTCGAACGATAGTAAGAAGGCCTCACAATGAGGCCTTCTTTCGCTTCAGGAGAGACCAAATAGCCGCCTAAAAGCCTTTCCAATCGAAATGATCAATTCGCTCATCGGCAATGTAAAACAACTTAGTGCCGCTGCTGACAACTTGGTCTAACTCCGGATTAAGCTCTATACCACTCCCCGTATCAATCGCGATCAGCGTTGCTTTATACTTCTCTTTGAATACAGAGAAAATAGGCGCGACGGTTACAGGTTCGGCATCTTTAGGGTAATACGTCGAATACTGTGTCATACCTCTAGTTGAGCTTAAAAGCTCTTGATGAAGAGCACTTGAACCGGGATCAACCGCAGCTTTAGCCAGCATTTCGGCACCCACTGCCGGAATACATTCAGAGTTTGGGCAATGTTGATGCAGTAAATCGCTCAACGCCTCATCTTTAAAGTAAACCAGAAGATGAGCCTTAGGGTTTCGGTTCGCACAATAAAGCGCTGCAGACAGCGTGATGTCGTCTTCGGGGTTATCAATAAGAATACAGCTGGCTGACTCAATGCCCGTTTTCTCCATCTCTTTACCATCGGTGTAGCTGTTTACCTTAACGAAATTGATCTCACCGGGTAACGGATTTTCGATATCTGAACGCGTACATAATACGATTGGTCGCTTGCCCGTTTCTTCATGTTGCAGCATACGGATGAGATGAATGGTTCTTTGTTCATTCCACCCCAACATCAAAATGTGGTTTTCCACTCTAACTCTCCTTTTACCTAACAAGCCCGCTCGCCAATATTCAACACCTTCTGTTGCCACCTTACCCAGTAAAGCAGCGAAAAGGCTGAGCCCTCCAGGGATAACAAACAAAATAACAATCCATCGCCCCGCTTCCGTTGTCGGTGACAAATCGCCATAACCAACTGTAGAAGCCGTCACGACTAAATAGTATGCAAATGTAGTAAACGAGTTGGTTAAGTCCGTTTCACCCGCTAAATACAATGTCGACCACGATAAAAACACGTAGCCGAGGAAAGTAAACAGTAGGTTTTTACCATTCAAAACAAAGATATTCGCTTTGACCCAACGTTTGAGTTGTAACCAGATTATCATTAGAGCCTCTAATCCATTTCTCTTAGTTACATGCTAGAAAAAATAAATGATATCAACAAGATGTATCTTAAGAAAAAGGCACATGAGCCCAAAATAATGCCAATAGTCCACATTTAGGTACAAAAAGACTTAGAAATATCTACAAACAATTTCTGGAGTAAATCAAAACTGAACAAAAAGTCATATGAGTTACTTCCCCAGAGGCACAATCAATGGAGTATGACTTACGGGATCATCAATAATAACGCTATCTAAGCCAAATACTTGCTTAACGAGTTTGGCGTCAATTAAAGACTTAGGTTCCCCTTGTGCGACAATTTCTCCACCAGCAAATGCAATCAGATGATCCGCATAACGACAGGCTTGATTCAAATCATGCAGCACGGCGACGATAGTGTGTTTTTTCTCTCTATTGAGGCTGCGGAACAACTCCAACAAATCGATCTGGTGTGCGACGTCCAAATAAGTTGTCGGCTCATCAAGTAATACTATCGGTGTCTTTTGTGCTAATACCATTGCAATCCAAACTCGTTGTTTCTGACCTCCTGATAGTTCATCAACCTGCCTCTCGGCCAAATCGGTGACACCAGTATCTTCCAGCGCTTGGAAGACCGCCTCTTGATCATCTAAGCTCCACTGCTTAAATAGTTTTTGATGCGGATAACGGCCTCTTGCTACCAAATCAACGACTCGAATCCCTTCTGGAGCTTGTGAACTTTGGGGAAGTAACCCCAACTCTCTCGCCAACTCTTTAGCTGGTACTTTTTGGATATTCTGACCATCTAGACAAATTTGGCCTTTAGAAGGTTTCAATAAACGGCATAAGCTTCTCAATAAGGTCGACTTTCCGCACCCGTTGGGTCCGACAATGACCGTAAATTTACCTTCAGGAATATGAAGTTCGAGATTTTCACAAATAACGCGATTCTCGTATGCAAGTTTAAGGTTACTTCCATTTAGTCGAGAGGTGATTTTAGATTTAACCGGTGTCGATAGGCTCATAAGTTTCTGATTTAATTTATGTTAAACAATATCCCCAAGTAACTTTTAGCTATTTGCTTATTTAGCTAATTACTTAACTAATTAGCTCTAGCTATTCAGTTGCTTGGGAAAGCGTAGCATCAAGAATAGACTTGTTGCTGCTTAAGGTTACGCTTGGTTTCTTCGGGGCTAAAACAGGCAGCGTTACACAATTTCAAGTTCAGTTGGGTACACCATAACCCATTGGACCAACTTGTCATTTTTGAGTACTGATCTAACTCGGTAAAACGAGTCTTGCTCTAACACTCATATACTTGACAAATAATCGGTAAACTTAAGAAGTATCGCTCTCATTAATCATATGAGTACCTATGCTTAAAACTGGCGAGATCGAGTCAATAGCCAAATTAAATATATGCCACCTACAATACCCGTCATCCTGCCTATCGGCACGCTTGCTTGAAAAGGCAACCATTGAATTAAAACATCCGCGGTTAAGACCAACAACGCGCCCATAAGAGCTGAGGAGAACAAGGATAATGCTCGCGACTTTCTCAATCGACCGACTAATTGAGGAGCAGCAAGGGCAATAAAGGCAATAGGCCCAGCAGCTCCTGTCGCGAATGCGGCTAAAACCACAGCAAAGAAAATCATAGAAAGACGGACTCGCTCAACTCGGATACCCAGCTGAGTTGCGATGTCATCCCCCATCTCTATCATGGCAAGCGCACGCTTTAGCATCATCATAAAAGGGAGGAGGAGAAATACCCCTATAAGTACAGGATAAACATGTGTCCATGTCCTAGCATGCAGTGATCCTGCAAGCCATAGATTAGCCAAAATAGCATTGTCCAAATTACCCTTAACTAACATCAGGCTGTTCAGCGCACTCAAAATGGACCCGACCCCAATACCAGTGAGTATTAAGCGATACCCTCCAACCACTCCTGCTTTTACCGCGAGTAAGTAAACGATAACAGCCGTGATTACTCCGCCGACTATCGCCGCGATTGCCACTTCGATAGCCCCTTGCTCAAACAAAACTATTTGAGCAATTGCCCCGGTAGCAGCCCCCGTTGTAAAGCCAATGACATCAGGAGAACCAAGAGCATTTCTTGATACCGATTGAAATACCGCACCAGAAATGCCTAACGCAGCCCCAACAAAGACCGCAGTAAGAACCTTAGGTAGTCTTATGTTAAGAATTATTCGATCTTTTACGCCCCTCTCTCCAGCCCCAAGAATGATATCGGCCACTTGAGGCAACGAGATATTAAACTTACCCAATGTCATGGAATAAGTTGCAATAGCGCAAACTGATATCAACAAAATCAAAGCGACAAGTATATGAGACGGTTGATAACAGAAAGAAAACTGACCGAAGCGTACAACACTTCCCGAGCCAGAATTTTGAAGAGTGTAAGGCTCAATCATCATAGGAGAGATATCTTCCAACGTTTCACTAAGAATACAAAGAATGGCCCGCCGATTAGAGCAATCATAATACCTACACTGATCTCATTGGGATACCCGACGATCCGGCCTAGCACATCGGCGACAACCGCCAGAATGGATGCAATCAGTAAAGAGAAAGGCATCAACCATTTATGATCCGGCCCCGCCGCCATCCTTGCAATATGAGGGGCAGTAAGACCAACAAAGCTGATAGGACCAGCCGCCGCAGTAGAGGTCCCCGCTAAAACCACAATAGCAATAGAAGCAAAACACCATATTTTGATCGGGTTAACACCTAAGGCGTGACCAATATCGTCCCCTAACGAGACAGTATCTAAGGCTTTACTTAATGAAAATGCGATTACTAATCCAATGGCTATTAACATGGCAGCCGGGATCAAGACATCGTAACCTCGCCCTTGAAATGACCCCACAGCCCAATGTCTATATTGTTCAAACACCATTTCATTGCTGTTTATTGTGATCATATGAGTCAGTGCAAGCAACACAACCGACAAAGCAGTTCCCGCCAATACAACTCTTACAGGGTTAACCCCTTTATTGACCCCAGCAAGTGCAAAAACACCCGCTCCGGAAACAGCCGCCCCAAGTAAACCAAACCACATCACATAGGCCATATCATGGATGCCCAGAAAGGCTATCGCTGAGACTATGGCAACTGTCGCCCCCGCATTGACACCGAGTATCCCAGGATCTGCTAATGGGTTACGAGTTAAGCTTTGCATGATAACGCCAGCAACACCAAGCGCACCGCCAACAACTAAAGCTAACAAGGTGCGTGGAATTCGAAGGTGGACAACCAATAGATGATCACTGTTGGTTGGATCAAAAGAAAAAATCGCATCCAAAGTCACTACCGGCGATATGTAATGCGTGCCGATAAAAAGGCTAAAACACGAGGCAAAAAATAACAACACGACTCCCGCCATCAGCCATCGTCGTCGTTGTCCATTTCTTATCTGTTCAAATGCTTCTGCAGGACCAGCAATACTTGTCATCACGGACATCCTTTACCCATTGGCATTAGCCATTAACCTGCATTTGTATCTCGTTCAAAAAGCTGAACAATGTCGTTAACGATTTCAGTGGCACTATACATATCGATACGAAATGAATTCTCACCTAGGCCAAAGACTTGTTTATTCTGGACGGACGGAAGGTTGATCAAGATTGGGTCATGCATGAATCGATTAGCGCTGTCGTCGCTCGCTTCTAGCAAAAATGTCGTATCGGCTTTAAGTTGAGTCAGCAGTTCAAAGTGGACGCGCATAAAATCTGATAAAGGCACGGTGTTGTCATGCCATTGACGATTTTGCACTTCCATTTTAAAACCAAGATCAGTGAGCAAGTCCGCATGAACGCCATCCTCTAAAGCGATAGCATTGGTAGCTCCAGGTCCAAAATACGCCACAATATTGGTTTCGCCTTCTGGTATCTGTAGCTTGTTTTTACTCTGGTTAACGAACAACTCAAACTGGCTAATTTTTTGTTGGGCTTGTTCTTCTAACCCTGTCGCCTGTCCAAGCCTCAAAGCCAAGTCTTGCCATGATTGTGCGGTGTAATCCAAAATAATGGTTGGTGCTATTTGCTTAAATTCAGCTATTTGATCTCTCGCCGAATCACCACCGCGCCATGCTACAACAATCAAATCAGGTTCATAGATATAGGCAGACTCTAAATCAACGCTGCCGGCAGGCCATGCCTTTTCCACGCTTCTCTGTTCAGCAATATCTGCCCATTGACTAAAAAACTTCCCTTCATAAGTGAGTGCTGTTGCGGCTAAAGGAGCATCAATAGCCAGTAGCGTCCCACTAATCGTCACCGAGGTAGAAAGGATTCGAGTCGGTTTAGATGGGATCACTGTCTGTGAGCCATCCGCATTAACGAAAGTCTTGGGGTAAGTATTTTGAGATGTCATTTCGGTTTCTGCGAAAACAGAAGCCGAAGCTGAAATCAAAAAAACAACAACGAACTTAAACACAATATTGATTTTAAAAATTACATTGATTCTCATTTACTGCTTGCACTTCATTTAGTCTAAGTTTAATTATTAAGATGGACTTGCTGTGGTGATTACTAAATCAGAAAAATCATGGCTGAAACATCTATCGAATAACTTCAATAAAGCTGATTAGTACTCTTCATCCATAACTTCATGACGTTCATCATGGTACGCTTCTTCATCCTTACCTCGTTTCCAGTAAGGAATCGCATACATATCTTTTTTAGACAGCTTGTACTCTTGTTTAAGCGCTTTACGACACGCAATCACGCTTTCATTTTCACCCGCAATGAAAGCCGAAAGCGAGTGAGATCCATTCGGTGCAATTAAGCCGGAAATAGCTTCGCTCAATAGAGATTGATCGCTATTTTCGTCTCTAATTAGCCACTTCAGAACCAGACCTTGCGGATGCTGAATATCATGCTTATCTGCGGCATCCTCTATCTCGATAAATACATAGCCTTGAGTGTCAGAGGGAAGGCTCTCCAAAATCGCATTAATGGCTGGTACTGCTGTTAAGTCTCCCGCAATAATATGCCAATCTGCGGGTTCAAGTAATGGGTCAGGCCCAGCAGGACCTACAAGGCCAATTTGGAAACCTTGTTCTGCTTTAATTGCCCACCCGCCGCCGGGAGAATCGGTTCCGTGGATCACGAAATCGATATCAAGCTCATTCACATCAGCTCGATACTTTCTTACGGTATAGGCTCGGGGCACGGGTTTATGCTCAGGCCAAATCACAGTTTCACCTTCTCGGTAAGGTAACTGCAATATCCCACTAGCTCTATTGGGGAAAAACACTTTTATGTGTGTACCATTTTGATCTTCAGGGAACCCTTTTAAAGAGTCGCCCGTAACAGTTACTCGCAGTAGATGCTTTGAGATCTTCTCCTTACGAACAAAGTCCAACAACATCGGATGTAAACGCACTGGTTGATCGCTCATCAATTTTCCTCTTAAAGAGATCTACAGTATTGAGGGGAAAGCATGACTTTGGTGGGAGCCTCTCCTAATGTTCAGAGTTTTACTCATAGGATCTTCGCCACTTTCCATGCTAATGATTTCAAAATAAACGCCTTGTTTTGAGCAAGGCGTTTTCTTATATCTAACCGATTAGAAGTACAATTCTACTGAACCACCAATTTGGCGAGGTGCTTGCTTCGTAATATCGTCTCCACCAAAGTTGAATGTTTCTTTTTCAGAATCAAACAAGTTTGTAGCGAATAAAGACATACGTCCGTTAGTAAACACATAGGCAACTTGTGCATTTGCAACCCAGTAAGCATCAATACTCTGGTTAGCTGAGTTTTCAACGTCACTGAAGTAATCTCCAGTGTAATTCGCATTACCACTCAATTCGAAATTCTCAGCAAACATGTATAAAGCACCGAAGCTTGCCGTCAAAGAAGGGGCTCGAGCGAGTTCTTTTGAGCTATTAGCATGATCTTTGTAACTTGTTTTCAACAAACCAAGTGAAGCCAATAGTTCTAGGTTTGATGTCGTTAACCAACGGCTTCCTAGTTCTGCACCGTAGGTATATGCTTCATCAACATTATCAACTTTCACATCACCTTTTGATGAAGTCTCCAGAACTTGGAAATTATCGTAGTCGTTGTAGAAGACGTTAGTTGTTAACTCAAGTTCATTATCTAGCAGACTATGGCGAGTGAAGAATTCATAGTTCCAAACGTATTCGTCTTCATACGTATATGAAGAAAATGCCCACGTTTTGTTATTGAAGCCAACACCGCCACCTCCAGAGTTAAAGCCCTTAGCTGCTCGGATACCCACGGTTTGATCTGATTCAGGCTTATAGGCAACTTCAAGCTTAGGAAGGAATACATTTGATGTTTCATCATAATCTAAGCCGAAGCGACCCGGGGCAACATAGCGTTTTTTGCTTTCGCGTTCGAATCGCCCTGCCGCTACAACTTCGATGCTCGGCATCACCAAGTACGTCACTTCAGCAAATGCCGACATAGCACGGTTTTTGCCTTCCATTGGTATTGATGACCCAGTCTGTTCAAATACATCATCATCTTCAGATTTGAAGTAGCGTAAACCAAACAAACCAGAAAGATCTTCGCTAAGGGAATCAAATCGAACCAAAGGCTCTATTTGGAACTCATTACCTTTCGATTTGAAATCCTGCTTTCTGCCTGCAGGATCAGTGATTCGATCGTAGGTGCGATCGGTGTAGATCAAATTATTTTCGAACACTAACGTATCTGAGATGTCATAAGATACATCCCAAATGCCGCTTGTTGACTGAGTTTCGTAAACAGCTCTATTGATCTTTGTTTGTTGAGATTCAGATTGAGGTCCCACAGTATCCATATGGGCAATCGTTAACGTGGTTTTGAACCCAGGAAGGCCTGCTGGCTCTAGCAAAAATTTACCACGAGCTGTCGTCATTTCAATGCGATTAGGGTCACCGACTGGTTCATAAGCAGTAAGGTCTGCGTAACTACTGCGTTTTTGTTGATCAACACTCAATCTGAAGGCCAGTTGATCTTCTAGTATTGGCGCCGAGATAACCGCTGCGGTTTGAGAATAGTCTTGCTGACCAATAGCAGCCTTTACTTTGCTCTCAAAATCGTAAGTCGGATCATTAGATTTTAAAACGATAGCACCCGCAGATGCATTTCGGCCTTGAACGTAGCTTTGCGGTCCAAGATAAATTTCCGCTTGCTGCATATCCCATAAAGAGCGAGGACCGAACGCGACTTCAGAATAGCTGAGTGAGCGTCCATCAATTGAAAGATTCAATCTTGGCACAGAGCCACCAAAGGCTGCAAGACCACCGAATGAAGGACCTGACCCATCAACACCACGAATCGATGGTAGGTTATTACCCTGACCTGAATCTACAATGTTCGGTGTTAGCTGCAGCAAGTCATCGACCTCAGATGCACCTGGAGTACTCGCAATACGATCTTCATCATACACATGCACGCTTGAGCCCGTATCATAAATCGAACGTTCTATTTTCTCGCCATACACGGTAACTTCAAAAGTAGTTTTTTCTTCGTTAGCGGTAGTTTCATTATTATTGTTTGTCGCTGCAAAAGCTTGACCACTGACACAAAGTCCCATGATGATTGCAGATAAAGTACGTAGCTTGAATTTGCTATTTCCTAGCTCATTCACTGCCGCGGGGCGTAATGCTGTCATTTAAAATTCTCCTTGATTAAGCATTAACTTTAGGTGGGCTCATGTAACGGCATTTATAATGAAAACTAGGGAAGACATTCAAAAGGTGTTGAAAACGCAACAACTCAAAATGAGTATAAGCTGTGCTTCCTTAGCTCCTTATTGACCACTGCTTTAATACATGAGCCAAAATTCCGACTGAAAACCGTCACATTGAACAAGCCCTAAGTCACTCAACGAATAAATTGAAAAATGATTTCCCTTTCAATGACCTGACGAATTTTCAACCGTACCTTATCGGTTGCATATTTAAATGTAAAGCATTCTCATTTAATATTGATAATAATTATCACTGGCATTAATTAACTTGAATTGAGAATTCTGATTTTTGATGGTTCGAGCACCTAACGAGACGCCCTATTCATGAAGAAGGGAAGAAAAATTAAAAATAAGACAGTATTAAGCTTATGTAGAGTTAATCTGAGACAGAGTTAAGAGCTTTAGAGAGGTACTTGAGCAAATGATTAGCAGGCTGAGTACGTAATCCTACTCATCTCTTGAATAGTTAAGCGGTAGCCTGCAATTCCGCTATCACTGACACCAATAATCGAATATTGCTCTCCTGCTAAAGCGCTCGTGCGGACTGACCATCTCGCTGATACTGGCTCGTGAACACTCTGTCTCAGACTTACCATGTCCATAAAAATCAGGACTTATTAACTGATAGCTATTACTAATAGTGGTATTTGCTACGATTGGTACATATCTAATGCAAACAGCAGCTACTAGTCAGACTAGATAGAGGCTAATATTCAGATACAAAAAAAACCAGCACTGCGGCTGGTTTTTTAATGATGACAAATGCACCACATTATAAAGACTGCATAGTTATAAATATTGGATTATTTATAACCTCACGTCATTAGATTAAGCGTTGCCTTTCACTTGCACGTTAAGCTGCTCAGCAAAATCTAGCATGCGGTTCAATGGGATAAGGGACTTCACGCGCAGTTCGTCAGAAACGAAGATCTCGTGTTGCTCGCCACCATTCTCAAGCGCATTTTCAATCGCTTCAAGGCCGTTCATTGCCATCCAAGGGCAATGCGCGCAGCTTCGACAAGTTGCACCGGCACCTGCTGTCGGCGCTTCAATCAGCTCTTTTTCAGGAACCAGTTGCTGCATTTTGAAGAAGATACCTTTGTCTGTCGCGACAATCATCTGTGGATGAGGCAGCTCTTTTGCTTTCTTGATCAGTTGACTTGTTGAACCAACAGCGTCAGCCAGTTCAACCACGCTTGCTGGTGATTCTGGGTGAACCAAAATAGCCGCTTCTGGGTATACTGATTTCATTTTCTTCAAAGCATCAGCTGAGAACTCGTCATGAACAATACACTCACCTTGCCAAAGCAACATGTCAGCGCCAGTTTGATTTGCGATGTAAGAACCTAGGTGACGATCTGGGCCCCAAATAATGGGTTTGCCTTCTGCGTCTAGGCTTTCAACGATTTCTAAAGCGATGCTCGACGTAACTACCCAGTCTGCACGAGCCTTAACAGCCGCAGAGGTATTCGCGTATACAACCACTGTATGGTCAGGGTGAGCATCACAAAATTCTGTAAATTTGTCTGCAGGGCAGCCAAGATCAAGAGAACATTCAGCTTCTAGTGTTGGCATTAGAATGCGTTTTTCAGGTGTAAGAATCTTTGCTGACTCCCCCATAAAACGAACGCCAGCGATGATCAAAGTGCTTGCAGAATGGCGGTTACCAAACTTAGCCATTTCTAATGAATCGCCAACAAAACCACCAGTTGCTTCAGCCAGGGCCTGAATTTCAGGATCTGTGTAGTAGTGTGCAATTAGAACTGCATCTTTTTCTTGAAGTAGTGTTTTGATGTTTGCGATGTGGGCCTGCTTCTGAGCGTCGCTCAGTGGAACTGGCTTAGGCGGAAACGGGTAAACTGTATCGATTTTATCTAGTATATGACTCATTGCTCTTGCTCTACGCAACTTCTTCCGAGAATTAGAGTATTCTACACAGGACAGCGATTGGGATCAAAAAGGATTGGTTTCAAGCGATGACTAACTAATGCTTAAAACGCATAAACAAAGCGATGCGTTGGCATTACAAAGAAGAGAAGTAGACACAAAAAGAAAGTGATCAGATATAAAAAAGAGGTACCTGAGCACCCCTATTTTGTTTACAAATGGGTTTTAGCCACTTTAGCCGAAGCACTGTTTGGATACTCGGTTACAACTTGCTGGTAATATTTCTTAGCTTGCGTCGCGTTGTTGTTACGCGTAGCTATGTCACCAAGCTTAACCAGAGCATCAGAGCGCTTGTTGGAGTCTTTGTATGACACAACAGCGGCAAAGCTCTTCACAGCTTCCTTATCTTGCTTTTTAGCGAAATAAAGCTGACCTAACCAATAATGGGTGTTAGGCGTGAAGGTCGAGTCTGGGAAGTCTTTTTGAAACTTTTGGAATGCTGCAATCGCACCCGTGTAGTCTCGTTGCTTTAGAATCATATCTACAGCATTTTGATAAGCGGTTTGCTCATCAACATCAGTACTGAACGTACCAGAAGCATCCTTAGAGCCTTCGCTCGCTGCTACTGCTACCGTTGCTGTTCCTGCTGCTTTCACCTCGCCTCTCACACGATCCAGTTCAATGAACAATTCACGTTGGCGCTCGAGCATTTGTTTCATATCGTAGCTGTTTCGCTCCAACTCACCACGAAGTTCACTGATCTCCAGTGACATATCGTCGATTTGCTGCTGCATTTGAAGCTGAACGAGATTACGATTTTGAAGCAAGCGCTCTAAACGCTCAATATCTGATTCGTTAGATGCTGATCGAGAGGAAGATGATGAATTTGTTGCGGTGCTATTGAGTTCGGATACTGGAGCTGGTGCAGCGAACGTAGTGTTCGCTGCACTTGCCAGTAACGAAAGCAAAATGACTCGCTTTGTGTTACTGAACATGAGGCAATTCCTCAATTATATAGCCTACTGAAATTAGTAAACTAGTACTGCACGACGGTTTTTAGCGTACACGTCTTCAGATTGACCTAGAAGAAGTGGCTTCTCTTCACCGTAGCTTACGATAGAGATTTGGTCTGCTTGAACACCTAGAGCTTGTAGGTATTTCGCTACAGCTTGTGCACGACGCTCACCAAGTGCGATGTTGTACTCAGGAGTACCGCGCTCATCAGCATGACCTTCAACAGTAACGTTCATATCAACGTTCTTAACTAGGTATGCTGCGTGAGCTGCAAGCATTTCTTCGTAGTCGCCAGCGATAGTAGAGTTATCGAATGCGAAGTAGATTGTTTGAGTTTCGCGTAGCGCTTGCTCTTTAAGCTCTTGCTCAGACAGTTGACCGTTAGCGTCAATTGGCGTTACAACAGTTGTATCTACGTTGCCTTCTGAACCTGAAGTTGTTTGGTTGCTTTCTGTGCCAGATGTTGCAGAAGTTGCTTCATCAGTTGAGCTACATGCCGTTACTGCCATCACTGGTAGTGCAATCATCAAGCCTTTAAGAACTTTGTTAAGTTGCATCTTTTTTTCCTTACGTTATCAAACTTAGTTTCTACAGCGACTAAGTGCTATAGATAGTTAAATGCCACAATAGTTAACACTATCAATAGCTAAAAGAATGTATCAAATCAACTAGAGAAACGGTGACCACGAAGGCGCTCTTACGCGTCCGTTCGTTGCCGGTAATCTAGCCTTAAAACGACCGTCGATAGAAACCATCGATAGTACGTTTGTTTTATTGTAAATAGAGCTATAGATAACCATACCTCCATTCGGTGCAATACTTGGAGATTCATCTAACAATGTTTTTGTTAGCACCTGAACCGCACCGGTTTCCAAATCTTGTTTAGCCAAGTTAAAACCCGAATTGCTACGATTAACCATAATCAGGAATCGTCCGTCAGGGGTGATCTGGCCACCTAAGTTTTGGCTACCTTGCCAAGTAATACGAGATGTCGAATTATTTGACAAATTTACATTATAAATCTGTGGTTTACCACCACGATCAGATGTGAAAATTAGAGACTTGCCATCTGGGTGCCAGAATGGTTCAGTATTGTTAGAACGACCGCGGGTAATTTGAGTCAGCTTACGGCTAGCAAGGTCGAGTGTGTACACCTGAAGACTGCCTGTTTTCGACAATACCAACGCCAATGTTTTACCATCTGGCGAGAATCTTGGCGCACCATTATGACGAGGGTATGACGTCACTTTCTCGCGCTCACCCGTGTAAATATTCATTATGAATATTTCAGCTTGGCCATTTTGGAAACTCACATACGCAAGCTTCTTACCGTCTGGCGACCATGCTGGTGACATAAGAGGTTGCTTAGAACGAAGCACCAAACGCTCGTTAAAGCCGTCGTAGTCAGCAACACGAAGCTGGTACGGGTATTTGTCTTTGTCGTTCACAACTACGTAAGAAATACGCGTTAGAAACGCCCCTTTCTCACCAGTTAGCTCTTCATACACTAAATCAGAGATTCGGTGTGCGTACTCTCTCAAGCGTTTACCAGGCACTGTCGCTTTCTTGTTGAACAGCACATGATCTTTAGAAAGTACTAATTGGCCTTCATCGCTGAGTGCACGGCTTTGCCCTTTAGTCAGTTGACCACGGACAATGTCGATCAGTTGGTAGTTCACCACATACTGCCCTTCGGCATTTTTAGTGATGCTACCGGTTAGCAGTGAATCAACACCTAGGTTAGTCCAAGCATCAAAATTCACCTCGGTTTCGCTGTAAGGCGTTTGAGGCATTTTACTTGTCGCAACTGGGCTGAATTTACCACTGCGTTGCAAGTCAGAAGCGATAACCGCTGATACATCGTGCGGCAATGGTCCTGCGCCTTCCCAACGGAAAGGGACAATAGCGATAGGTCGTGCAGAGTTAATACCGTCTGTAATAACAATTTCTAATTTTGCAAAAGCAGAGCTAGAAAAAATACATGCCATAACAAACAGGCTCTTGAAAAAGTTACCTTTAAGCATAAGTTATCCATTTCTCATTATGGGATGAACCGAAAGTCAAAATCTCGGAATATTTGTTGTAATGATGAGTCTTGTGGAAAATCGAACTCTCTCGCTTTAACTGTAGCAGCCTGTGCTGCTGAGCAAAGCTGGCGATTTCCGCTAACTACCGAAACCCTTCTCACTACAGCTTTATTACCACCAGTTGGTGTCAATTGAATGTTAAGAACACACTCTTGACCACGGAAGGAGTCTTCCATCAAGAGGTTTCGTTGTACTGTTTGTTGATAAATTGATATATATCGAGCCTTTTCATCTTCTAAATGCTGGTTCAAAGCAGTGTTGTTATTGCTTTGTTCAGTCTCCAGTCCAGCAAAGATATCGTTCAATGCCGCTTCTTGCTGTTTACGCTCTTTCTCCGCTCTTGCTGCAGCTTCTTTCGCTTTACGAGCTTTTTCTGCTGCGGCTGCCGCTTCTTTCTCTTTCGCTATACGTTGTTTCTCAGCACGCTCAGCGGCTTCTTTTTCTTTACGGGCTTTTTCAGCGGCCTCTTTCGCGGCTTTTTCTTTCGCCACGCGTTCTTGTTCAGCTTTAGCAATGGCCGCTTCTTTTGCCTTGCGTTCTTTTTCCGCTTTCACAACCGCTGCTTCTTTCAATTTACGATCAGCTTCTGCTTTAGCGGCTTTCTTTTGCTCTTGCTTTAAACGAGCCTCTTCAACTTTACGTTGTTTTTCATTCTCAACTCGACGCTTTTCCGCGTCGCGAGCGGCTTTCGCTTCTTTAGCCTGCTTTTCTTTCAGCTTTCGAATGTTCTCTTCTTCAGCTTTACGATTTTTTTCAAGTCGTTCGCTTTCACGTCTTAGTTTGTCTAGACGCTCTTGCTCTTTCTTACTCGCTGCTTCTCTTTGTTGGCGAATCTGTTGAGCTTGTTGGCGAACCAACTGAGGATCAATCACCACGGCTTGAACCATCTGCCCAGTAGGCTTTGGTTCCGACATCGTGAAATCCGCCCCCCAAATAAGCGCAACGAATAAGATGACGTGCAGCCCAAGAGAGATAAGAAGCGGTGATCTAAAATTATTGGATTTCTTATTATTCGCTTTCATGAATGCTACGGAGCTATTCCCTTATATCCGTTAATAGGCCAACCTTTGGCACACCTGCACGGCTTAATTCATCAAGTAATAAAACCACTTCAGCGTAAGGCGTTGCGGCATCACCACCAACAGCCACTGGAGAGTTTGGCTTAAGAGACAGCTCAGCTTTCACTCGGACGATAATGTCTTCCATCGATAAACCACGCTGTACTTCTTCGTTGTTCACACTCAAACCAAGCTCACCGTCTTTGTTCACTTCAACGATAATGAAACTCGCGTTGTCGTCACCCAATAGATCTTGTGCAGATTTGGCCGTTGAAGCTTGAGGCAATTCAACATCTACGCCTTGAGTAACAAATGGCGAAGTCACCATAAAAATGATCAGCAAAACAAGCATAACGTCGATGTAAGGTACAACGTTAATCTCTGCTGTCATTTTGCGTTTTTTAGGTTGGTATCCGGCCATCTATTATTCCCTGCCAGCCATCGCTTGACGGTGAAGAATACTATGGAACTCTTCAGAGAAAGTCGCGTAGTTGTGCTCTAACTTACCAACTCGGCTGCTAAAACGGTTATACGCCATCACAGCGGGAATCGCCGCGAATAAGCCCATTGCTGTCGCGATCAGTGCTTCTGCAATACCAGGAGCAACCATTGCTAATGTCGCTTGCTTCACTTCACCTAATGCGATGAATGAGTGCATGATGCCCCAAACCGTACCAAATAGGCCAATGTATGGGCTGATAGAACCGATGGTCGCCAAAAAAGGTAAGTTCGTTTCGAGTTCATCAACTTCGCGAGCAACCGCAACACGCATTGCACGACCAGTGCCTTCCATGATGAAGTCTGGAGACGCTGCATTTGATTTTCGAAGGCGAGCAAACTCTGTGAAGCCGGCGTAAAAAATCTCTTCAGTACCAGAGAGTTCGTCTTTGCGCTTATTACTCTCCTGATACAATTTAGCGAGATCAACACCAGACCAGAACTTATCTTCAAACACGTCAGTTTGTTTAGTAGCTTGAGATAATACTTTGCTTCGTTTGATGATCATCGCCCAAGAAACAACAGACATGCCCATGAGAATTAGCATGACCATCTTAACTAGTAAGCTAGCTTCTAAAATTAGGCCTAAGATTGAGATTTCAGCAGTCACTATTCGTTAGCTCCGTGAGAATAAATGTTGGCATTGCTTTGGGTTTCATTTTTTGATTGTCGATACATGCTACCTTAACCATTGCTTTACACAATGCTTTGCCATCAGGATTTACGATCTCTTGACAGAAGACCAAGGTAGCTCGCTTCAACTCGTAAATATTTGTAATGACTTGTAAAGAATCATCAAGGCGCGCACCTTGAATAAAATCGATGTCCATATGTCGGACTACAAACCGATATTTTGTTCTAACAAGACTTGCTGAGAGACGCCAATTGAGCGCAACATCTCAGTTCGAGCGCGTTCGAAAAACTTAAGATAGTTTGAATGGTATACAACACCACCTGCATCGGTGTCTTCGTAATACACTGTCACTGGCCACGTAAATGGCTTAGATAATCCCTGCAATTTGATACCACAATTCAAAACGATAAAGATCTCACTATAACCTAACTCCTTATCATTAATAGTATATCGCTGTGAATTTTTTGATTTAAGAGACGAAAAAAAAGGCCATCTGTATAAGATGACCTCTTTTTGGCTAAAAACCCAACAAGTATAAAGGTTCACGTCGTTATGAACCTAAATCCTTTGCCTTTTATAAAAGGCGCAGCACCGTTAGGTAGAGCAAAATTGTGAGTGAAACGTATGGGCTGAACAGTAGTTGCCACATCCAAGCTCTCGGCTTAAATCCGATACCGTAAACCATGCTTGAACATGCTGCCCAAATGAACATTGGCCCGATGATCGCATTAAAGCCACCGATGCTTGTCGCATACGCTTCAGGTTCCCACATCACTAAACCTACATGCATGAAACCCAATACTAGAGATAAAGCTCTTAACAGAGTCTTATCCATAGGTTGATGCAGTTTAGCGATTTGCTCTGCGAGATTACTCACTGTCTTTATCCATCATTTCTGAATGCTCTAACCATAGAGCATTGATGATGCCGAATGCACATGCTAGAAGTACACCCAAAATCCATGCGAAATACCACATAAAATTTCTCCTAAGTTATTTAACTTCTAGCTTAGTAAGCTGAAACGTCGTTATCTTCGATGTGTTTCTTATCTAGACGGCCGAACATTTTGTAGTATGTCCACGTTGTGTAGCCAAGAATCACAGGAACCATTACCGCCGCAACTCCAGTCATAAGACCAAGCGTTAGCTCACTTGCTGTTGAATCCCACATAGTCAAGCTATGGTTAGGGTTCAGGCTTGATGGCATTACGAATGGGAACATTGCAAAACCAGCCGTTAGAATAACACCAGCGTTAGATAGACTTGAGAACAAGAATGCGAAACCACCACGCTCAAAGCGAGATGCAATCACAGCAAGCAGTGGCATTACTACACCAAGAATCGGCGCAGCCCACATTGCTGGATACGTTTCGAAGTTTGTCATCCAAGCACCAACTTGAAGTGATACTTCTTTATTTAGTGGGTTTGAATCAGCAAACGTGTCTATCGTGCTTGTAATTACATAGCCTTCGATAGATTGAACCCAGAAACCACCGATAACGAACAGAGCAATAGCAATTAGGCCAGTGATCTGAGCAACGTTACGTGCGCGGCTGTGCAGTTCTTCTGTTGTCTTCATTTGAAGCCATGTTGCACCTTGCATAACGAACAACATCAGAGCCAACACACCGCAAAGCAATGCAAATGGGTTAAGCAGAGCGAAGAACGTACCATGGTACTTAGACATCATAAATTCGTTCAGTTCAAATGGAACACCTTGTAGTAGGTTACCAAATGCTACACCGAAAATGATTGGTGGTACTGTGCCACTAAAGCAAAGTGCGTAGTCCCAAGTTTTACGCCATTTTGGATCTTCAATCTTAGAGCGGTAATCAAGAGCGAGTGGTCGTAACCAAAGCGCTGCTAACGTCGCGTACATTGCGAAGTAGAAACCAGAAAACGACGTTGCGTAAACCAGTGGCCATGCAGCAAACAATGCACCACCCGCAGTGATAAGCCAAACTTGGTTACCATCCCAGTGAGGGGCAATCGTGTTTAGCATAATACGACGTTCAGTGTCGCTCTTACCGATAACAGGTGAAAGGGCTGCAACACCCATATCGAAGCCATCAGTTACGGCGAAACCAACCAGTAGAACACCGATCAATACCCACCAAATAAGTCGTAAGCTTTCGTAATCAAACATAATATTCCCTCACTTATACTTCGACTGAACGGCTAACTTTGTCTTCAACAGAGTTATCGTTTTGTTCGAAGTGGTAACGGCCTGTCTTTAAGCTACTTGGACCTTTACGTGCGAATTTCAGCATTAGGTAAACTTCAGCAATCAAGAACACTGTGTACAGTGCCAGAATCGCGAATAGAGAAGTCCAAAGCTGTTCAATAGTCAGTGCTGATGCAGCAACGTTAACCGGTAGGATTTCACCAACCGCCCATGGCTGACGACCAAACTCAGCAACGAACCAACCTGCTTCAATCGCAATCCAAGGAAGTGGGATTGAGAATAGCGCCGCTTTAAGTACCCATGGTTTTTGTTCGATCTTCTGACGACACGTTTGAACAAACGCCGCACCGAATACAAACAACATGATGAAGCCACAAGCAACCATCAGACGGAATGACCAGAATAGAGGCCAAACTGTTGGGATAGAATCATCCGCAGCCATTTGGATTTGGTCTTCTGTTGCATCAACAACGTCGTCTGTGTAGCGCTTAAGAAGCAGACCGTAACCTAGGTCACCTTTCACTTCGTCGAACGCTGCGATGTTTTCTTCAGACTTATCACCTGAACGTAGCTTTTCAAGCAGCTCGTATGCGTACATACCAGTGCGGATACGATCAACGTGATCATCACGTAAGTCACGTAGGCCCGTTACTTCAGTATCAAGAGAACGCGTTGCGATGATGCCCATTACGTATGGGATTTTAATTGCGTAGTCAGTATTCATTGTTTCTTGGTTTGGAATACCAAAAACAGTAAATGCAGCTGGTGCTTCTTCAGTGTGCCACTCGGCTTCTACCGCAGCGAGCTTCACTTTTTGAACTTCACCAAGCTCGTAACCAGATTCATCACCTAGTACGATTACTGACAAGATCGCCGCCATACCGAAAGATGCTGCAATCGCAAAAGAGCGACGAGCAAACGCAAGGTCACGACCTTTAAGAATGTAGTATGAGCTGATACCAAGGATGAACATTGCACCCGTAGTGTAACCAGACGCTACTGTGTGTACGAATTTAACCTGCGCTACTGGGTTTAGGACAACTTCAGCGAAGCTCACCATTTCCATACGCATGGTTTCAAAGTTAAATTCCGCACCCACTGGGTTTTGCATCCAGCCGTTCGCTACCAAGATCCAAAGCGCTGAGAAGTTAGAGCCAAGAGCTACTAACCACGTTACCGCTAAGTGCTGACGCTTCGACAATCTGTCCCAACCGAAGAAGAAAAGACCAACAAAAGTAGACTCTAGGAAGAATGCAACAAGCGCTTCGATAGCCAGCGGAGCACCAAAGATGTCGCCAACATAGTGAGAATAGTAAGACCAGTTAGTACCGAACTGGAACTCCATGGTTAAGCCTGTCGCTACACCAAGAGCAAAGTTAATACCAAACAATTTACCCCAGAACTTAGTCATGTCCTTGTAAATTTGCTTGCCAGTCATTACATAAACTGACTCCATAATGGCAAGTAGAAATGCCATACCTAAAGTCAGTGGAACAAATAGGAAGTGATACATCGCTGTAAATGCAAATTGCAATCGCGACAGATCAACAACATCAATCATGGTAACTCCTTTGTGTCGGCTGAATGACACTTGTGTGATTATTCACCGCAAAAATCCATGTTAAAACAATTTGTGTAATTGTTATTACAAATTGAAATTTGTAGCAAAAACGTACCGTTATAGTTAGATTATTGTTAAGCATGAGCTAATATAGCTGGCGCTAATATTACTGGTAAAATCAGTATGTTTCAAAAGGTTTATAGGAGAACCTTGCGTTGATTTGTATCAATTTTATTCAAGCAAATTAGAGTTATTTTTGTACAATCATGATTAAAATCACACCAATTTAGCCTCTGTTAATAACAGCGCATGATATCTGTGACAAAAGCTCAGCACCACTTCAACATACGAATTACAACTACCTATAAAGTATTAACAAAAAATATGACAACTTATTTCATTTTTTGCTAGCTAAATCAAACCTGCAATCAAAGTTTTCATTTTTGACAGAGGCTATTCAGCCTTTTTATCGAATCGCTCAAAGAGTTGTTATTCAATAAAAAGCAAAAAATCCCAGCGCTTATGCAACTGGGATCTTTGAAAATGAATAATTTAACGATTAGACGGTTTATCTATTCCAAAGTGTAAATACGCTCTGTCGGTCGCGATTCGACCTCTTGGCGTTCTTTGTAAGTAACCTTGCTGAATCAAGTAAGGCTCCAACACATCTTCAATGGTGTCTCTCTCTTCACCAATCGCAGCTGCCATGTTGTCTATACCAACCGGACCACCGCCAAACTTCTCCATAATCGCGAGCAGAAGCTTTCTATCCATGTAGTCAAAGCCTTTGGCGTCAACGTCCAGCATGTTGAGTGCTTTATCTGCAACGTCTGGGCAAATATGTCCATCGCCTTTCACTTCCGCATAGTCACGAACACGACGTAATAAACGGTTAGCAATACGTGGTGTACCACGCGCACGGCGAGCAATTTCTAATGCACCTTCAGACTCCAGAGATAGGCCAAGGCAATCCGCGCTGCGTTGAACGATATTTTGAAGATCTTCTACTTTGTAGTACTCAAGACGCTGGGTAATGCCGAAACGGTCACGTAACGGAGACGTCAGTGAGCCAGCGCGAGTGGTTGCGCCAATCAAAGTGAAAGGAGGAAGGTCAATCTTGATAGAGCGTGCCGCAGGGCCTTCACCAATCATAATATCCAGTTGGTAATCTTCCATTGCTGGATACAGAACCTCTTCAACCACTGGGCTCAGACGGTGGATCTCATCAATGAACAGGACGTCATTTTCTTCAAGGTTAGTCAGTAGCGCCGCAAGGTCACCGGCTTTCTCAAGAACTGGGCCTGAAGTGGTACGGATGCTCACATCCATTTCATTGGCAACAATGTTCGCCAACGTGGTTTTACCTAAACCGGGAGGGCCAAAAATCAACAGATGATCCAGAGCTTCATTTCGCATTTGAGCGGCTTGAATGAAAATCTCCATCTGGTTACGAACGTGGTCCTGACCTTGATAGTCGGCAAGTGCTTTAGGGCGTATTGCGCGATCAATGACATCTTCATCTTTAAAGACCGGATTATCCGGTGCAATCAGGCGATCGGCTTCAATCATAAATTCTGTTATTCCTAACTCTGCTCTTCCTGACTCTGCGCTTCTTGACTCTGTGTAAAGGCAAAGTGAATGAGTCTATTTTGTAGAACAAGTATATGAGGTATTAAACCATCGACTTCAGTGCTTCGCGAATCAATTGTTCACTTGTCATGCCATCTTTAGCCACTTGAGCAACAACTTTAGAGGCTTGAGTTGGTTTATAACCCAGCGCAAGTAATGCGCTTACTGCTTCTTCTTCTGCATCGTGAACCGTTGGCATAGAGTCCATAGGCGCTGCATCCGTTGCAGGCGTAAACAGATCACCTGCTCCCCACCCTTTCAAGCGGTCTTTCATTTCAACGACAAGACGCTCTGCGGTTTTCTTACCCACACCCGGAAGTTTAACCAACGTAGAGATATCTTCACGTTCAACGCTCTGAACAAACTGGCTAGCGGTCATGCCTGAAAGTATGCCTAGGCCTAGCTTAGGACCTACACCATTTGCTTTGATGACTTCACGGAACAGAGCACGCTCTTTTACCGTATTGAAACCATAAAGTAGCTGCGCATCTTCACGTACGACAAAGTGAGTGTAGATAATTGCCTCTTCGCCAACGTTTGGTAATTCATAAAAACAGCTCATTGGCATTTGTACTTCATAACCAACACCACTGACTTCGATTAGCAACTCTGGTGGCTGTTTTTCTATTAATGTACCGCGTAGGCGTCCGATCACAATTCACTCTCTTGATGGAATATTATTTGAGGGACAGAATATAAAAGAACTGGATGCTTATCCAGTTCTTTGTGTTTATTAAGGTGATTTATTTAAGCTTGCTTAGCTTGGGAAACCACACTATTCAGGCTTTCAACCAGTTCTTTTACCGAAGTAACATGGCCTGTTAATTCAGAACCATAATTGGCCACTAAACCCGATACTGATTTAGTTTCTGCAACACTCTGCGCCACCTCTGAACTCGCGAGATCGAGTTCTTTCAGTGAGCTCATCTGCATCGCCATGATATTGGTAAGCTGATTAACATCAGTAGAAATGGTTTGAACCTCTGAGATGATGCCGTTCATTTCATTCGCCGTAGTTTCAATAATGGCTCGACCGTTTTCCACTTCTTCTTTACTGCGATCTAACAAGGTTCGAATCTCTATCGCAGAATGACTGCTTTTCGCCGATAGCTCTCTCACTTGATCGGCCACCACAGCAAAACCTCGTCCTTGTTCACCGGCTCGAGCGGCTTCTATTGCTGCGTTGAGTGCTAATAGGTTGGTTTGTTCGGCTACGGAAGTAATCAAATCGGCGACTTTCATGATTTCTTGATTACTTTGAATGATCTGGCTGATTGCACTGGTTGAGGCTTCTAGTGACTCAGAGCTCTTTTGCGCTTTGGTTCCCACCGCTTCACTGCGCTCTTTCAGTTCACCCACAAATGAATTGGATTCTTCGATGCCTTGAGTCATTTGATGGAGTTGTTGGCTCATCTCTTCTGCAGCGCTCGCTTGAGATTCACAATTGACATTCAACACTTCGACTTGAGCATGCAAGTCTTGTGATTGCTGATCTAAATGAACCGAAACACCTTGTAGACTCTCCGAATTCGAATTGGCTTGGTCGAGCACGATAGAGAGCTGACCTTCACTTTGCGTCGCTTGGTTGGCAACATGTTGGCTTTCTGAAATCGCATCCTCTGCCATTTCGATTGCCACCTCTTTTTGCTTAGCGGTAAAGGCTTGGGCAATGCAGATCACCACCAGCGGCATAATCACACCAGACCAAGTTTCTACCACTACCGCATCAGGGGTTAACTCAAGCTGGGGAAATGCAAATCCATTGAGATGTGCTGAGGTCATCACTAATGAAACACCGATAACCAGTCCACTCCACACCAAAGCCACAATTCGTGTTCCCGATAAGAAGAAAGCGACCACTAACAAAGGCACCCAATAAGCTTGGGTGGAATCCACAACCCCACCACTTTGATAAATGATGTTCAACGCGTGGACAGCCATGCCGACAAAACCAAAGTTAAGTGCAAGGCTTGGCTTACTCGTCACACGAAGTAGCAGTGCAGAGATCAGTTCGAATACGATAAGAAATACAGATGTGGCGATCAGAAGTTGCTCTTCGTGCTTAGTCCACTTGATTAAGCTATAAACACCCACGAAGAATGCGATAAAAGTGAAGAGTAATAAGATATCGGCTTGTCTGACTTCGTTGTTACTCCACCCATTGCTTTTGGGTAGAAACAGCGCGCGCCACAGCTTGATTGGGTTCATCAGTGATCATCCTTGATTAACTTGTAAGACCTCTGACCAATGTTAATAACATGTTAAATGATACGCAATGTTATTATCTGGGTTCTGTTCGAAAGATCTCATTTCATCAAGGATTTGGGGGCGTATTGTTTTGATATGAGCCAAACAGGGCGTAAGGCTCATCGAAAGCAAACTTCTAGAAAGCGATGGGGGGATTAACGGTAACGCCCTTTTCTCGCACCTGTCGCTTTACCTGCCAGTGCAACCAAGGTTTTATTGGTGTTAGCGTGAGTGATCGCTACGCCTAACGCATCGGCTGCATCGGCTTGTGGCTTAGCGGGTAGTTTGAGCATGCTCATCACCATGTTCTGAACCATCGACTTATCAGCGCCACCATTACCTGTCACCGCTTGTTTGATTAGACGAGCCGCATACTCATGAACGGGCAAATCCGCATTCACTGCTGCCACAATCGCGCTACCACGAGCTTGTCCAAGCTTAAGTGCTGAATCGGCATTCTTCGCCATGAACACTTGTTCGATCGCGAATACGTCAGGCTGAAACTGAGTAATGATCTCACTAACGCCCGCATAGATTTGCTTTAAGCGACCTGGCAATTCTTTCTCGGAAGTACGAATACAACCACTACCTAAGTAATATAGATGGCGACCATTTTGACGAATCACGCCATAGCCGGTAATGCGAGAGCCAGGGTCAATCCCTAAGATAATAGACATAACTTCAATACTGATTATTTATACATGCTTTATGAGCTTAGTATATCGAACGCAAAAAAAAATGCCCGTCAAATTAACGGGCATTTCGTTGTTCTGCGAAAGAAAAAGTTCTATCGAAAACTCACTGCTTGATTAGAAAGTTGAGCTTAATCGTTTGATTAGTCTTCTTTCTTCGCTAAGTTAACAGCGATTGCTAGCTCTTCCAGTGATGCTGGGTTTGCTAGGCTTGGCGCGTCTGTTAACAGACATGCTGCAGCTGTTGTTTTCGGGAATGCGATAACGTCACGGATGTTCTCTGTACCACAAAGAAGCATTGCTAAACGGTCAAGACCGAATGCTAGACCTGCGTGTGGTGGCGTACCGTACTTAAGTGCCTCAAGTAGGAAACCGAACTTCTCTTGCTGTTCTTTAGCTTCGATACCTAAGATACCGAATACAGCCGTTTGCATTTCTGCGCTGTGAATACGTACAGAACCGCCGCCGACTTCGTAGCCGTTGATTACCATGTCGTAGGCATCAGAGTTAGCTGCTGCTGGGTTCGATTTTAGCTCTTCCGCGTTCACACCAAGTGGTGATGTGAATGGGTGGTGCATAGCGTGAAGATTGCCTTCGCCATCTTCTTCGAACATTGGGAAATCAATAACCCAAAGTGGAGCCCAAGCTTTCTTGTCTGTTAGCTCTAGGTCATCACCTAGCTTGATACGAAGTGCGCCCATTGCTTCAGCAACGATGTTCGCTTTATCTGCACCAAATAGAATGATATCGCCAGATTCAGCTTGAGTGCGCTCAAGAAGACCGTTGATCACGTCTTCGTTTAGGAACTTAGCAACTGGAGATTGGATACCTTCCATGCCAGCAGCACGGTCGTTAACCTTCATCCAAGCTAGACCTTTCGCGCCGTAGATACCTACATGCTCTGCGTAACCGTCGATTTGCTTACGAGTTAGCTTAGCGCCACCTGGTACACGGATAACCGCTACGCGACCTTTTTCGTCGTTCGCAGGGCCAGAGAATACTTTGAACTCAACGTCTTTAACCAAGTCAGCAACGTCTACTAATTCTAGTGGGTTACGTAGGTCTGGTTTATCAGAACCGAAACGACGAATCGCTTCAGAGAAAGGCATTACTGGGAATTGGCCCAGTTCAACATCTAGAAGCTCTTTCCACATATCGTGAACTAGCTTCTCAGTGATGTTACGCACTTCTTGAGAAGACATGAACGATGTTTCGATATCGATTTGAGTAAATTCAGGCTGACGGTCAGCACGTAAATCTTCATCACGGAAACATTTAACGATTTGGTAGTAACGGTCAAAACCAGACATCATCAGCAATTGCTTGAACAGCTGAGGAGATTGAGGAAGTGCGTAGAAGCTACCTTTGTGAACACGGCTTGGTACTAAGTAGTCACGAGCGCCTTCAGGCGTCGCTTTCGTTAGTACTGGTGTTTCGATGTCTAGGAATAGGTTCTCATCTAGGAAACGACGAACGAAGCTAGAAGCACGTGCACGAAGCTTAATACGATCGCTCATTTCTGGACGACGAAGATCGATGTAACGGTACTTAAGACGCTGCTCTTCAGAGTTCGTTTGGTTGAAGTCTAGTGGAAGCGCTTCTGAACGGTTGATGATCTCAAGGCCAGTTGCGTAAAGCTCAACTTCACCCGTCGCCATATCTTTATTTACTTGGCTGTTCGGACGAACGCGTACTTCACCAGTAAACTTGATACAGAATTCATTACGCAGTTGGTTAGCGATCGGAAAGATATCTTTCATACCTGGATCGACAACAACCTGAACGACGCCTTCACGATCTCGCATATCGATAAAGATAAGACCGCCTAAATCACGGCGACGGTTTACCCAGCCGCACAATTCTACAGTTTGTCCCGCCAGGGACTTGTTCAGGTTACCACAGTAATGGGTACGCATAATGAATTTCCCAATCTCTTAATTATTTACTAATTTCCAAGCTGTCAGTGGTCATTCCACACAACAGAGCAAAGGAACATTTATACGCGGAAACTCGCTTAAAATCGACCTTCCACATTCGAATTTATTGTGTTTTATCTGGCTTTGCTGCTTTTTAGCCCATCAAGTGCGCAAAGATTCATCAAAACCGAAAGAATTGCGATAATTATATCTCGAAAGTACCTTAATCAGCAAAACTCTCGTAAAGTAGATTTTCATTTCAACCCAAAAACTTTTTGTAATGACTGATGGCGTGATAAATAACGGTGTAATAGATGGATGCTCGTGTAATAACAACAGAAACTTTACCTCTAAGACTTGGGTTAACAATGTGGTCTCATTCTGAGTGGCAAAGTCAGTTTTATGGCAAAGGAACAAAACCCGCTGAGCGCTTAGAAAAATACACCCAAGTTTTTCATACCGTTGAAGGCAACACGACTTTCTATGCGACACCCAGTGTCTCAACGGTCAATAACTGGAAAGCCGCGAGTCACGATGATTTCAAGTTTACTTTTAAGCTGCCTAAGTTCATCACCCACCAGCAGCACTTAAAACATTGCCAAGCCGAACTCAAAGAATTTCTGCTCACCATGTCGCCCCTACTTAGGCGCATTGGTCAGTGGACGATTCAATTGCCCCATAGCTTCGAACCCAGCATGCTTCCTGCCCTGCAAAAATTTTGTACCTTGTTTCCAAAAGACATGCAGCTCGGCGTTGAAGTTCGTCACCTTGGTTTCTTTGATAAAGGCGATGCCGAAAAACGTTTCAATCATTGGTTGATAGAAGAAGGGATCAATCGCATCATTATGGATAGCCGTCCTGTTTTCTCCGCACCACCAACCACAGAAGCGGTGATCGACGCGCATCAAAAGAAACCACGTGTTCCGGTTCATGCCATTGCGACGGCAAACAATCCGATGGTTCGCTTTATTGGTCATCCAGATCAGGAACCCAATCTGGCTTTCTTTAAACCTTGGTTCGCGAAATTACCGACTTGGTTAAACGAAGGAAAACAACCTTATTTAATGATCCACACCCCAGACAATAATCACGCCCCTGAGTTGGCGATTGCTATCTATAAGCAATTACAGACGCAAGTTGCTGAACACACAAAGATAACCTTGCCTAATTTGGCGGAGTTTCCTGCTCAAAAAGGCGACCATCAAATCTCGATGTTTTGATAGTAAACAACTACTAACACACGTTCACTTTCATCAATCTCAGTTTTCGTGACACAAGCCATTTTTTTACGTAAAATACGTCCCCTTTTATTTGGTATGAATTTTGTGCCAATTACGCTGACTGTCGAGAGAAAATGCCATGAGCAACACAGACAATATCTTTTCCGCTCCTATTGATAAAATTGGAGACTTCACCTTTGATGCAAGGGTTGCTGAAGTATTTCCGGATATGATTCAACGCTCGGTGCCTGGTTATAGCAATATCATCTCTGCAATCGGCATGCTGGCTGAACGCTTTGTAAAGCCACATTCAAATATTTTCGATCTTGGCTGCTCGCTTGGTGCTGCGACACTTTCTATGCGTCGTCACATTCAGCAAGAAGGCTGCACGATTTTCGCTATCGATAATTCAGAAGCCATGGTTGAACGCTGTAAGCTGCATGTAAACGCCTACCGCAGTGACACACCGGTAGAAGTGATTGAAGCCGACATCCGTGAAGTGGAAATCAAAGACGCCTCTGTTGTGGTGCTTAACTTTACACTGCAATTTCTGTCTCCTGACGACCGATACGCTCTGCTTGAAAAAATTCATGCAGGCTTACGCCCGGGCGGAATCTTAATCCTTTCTGAAAAGTACGTATTCGAAGACGAAAGTTCAAATGAACTGCTTATCGACCTGCACCATGACTTCAAGCGTGCAAACGGATACAGCGAGCTTGAAGTCAGCCAGAAACGTAGCGCAATTGAAAACGTGATGCGTCCTGACTCGATTACAGTTCACAAGCAACGTTTTGAAAAGATTGGCTTCTCAAGTAGCGAAGTGTGGTTCCAATGCTTCAACTTCGGTTCAATGTTCGCGATTAAATAGCGCACATACCCAGTCAGCTAGTACTAAAACGTCATCCTCAAGAGCGAGGAACGAGCGAGTTGGGGATCTCTATCAAGTACGATAAACCGAGACTCCCTATCATGTTCGTCCCTCACTGTAGGGAATGACAAATTTAATTTCTATTTTAGGGTTTATTGACCCTATTAACTCAGTGAAAAACTATGTTTAATTTTGCCAATTTTTATCAACTCATTGCCCAAGACACTCGCCTTCAGCCGTGGCTTAATGTTCTTCCTCAACAGCTGACGGATTGGCAAAATGCAGAACACGGCGACTTCGACCGTTGGTTACGTGCACTGAATAAAATCCCGCAAGGTGTACCTGATCAAGTTGATCTGAAAAACTCAGTGACGATTGGCAGCTCTACACCGTTCCACACGGGTGAACTTAAAAAGTTAGAAAGCTTACTGAAGACTTTCCACCCTTGGAGAAAAGGCCCTTACACAGTTCACGACATTCACATCGATACAGAATGGCGCAGTGACTGGAAATGGGATCGTGTGCTTCCACATATCTCTCCATTGAAAAACCGTTCGGTTCTCGATGTAGGTTGTGGCAACGGCTACCACATGTGGCGCATGCTAGGTGAAGGTGCTCGCTTAACGGTGGGTATCGACCCTTCTCACTTATTCTTGGTTCAGTTTGAAGCCATTCGTAAATTGATGGGCGACGACCAACGTGCTCACCTATTACCTCTAGGTATTGAGCAACTGCCAAAACTGGAAGCTTACGACACTGTATTCAGCATGGGCGTGCTTTACCACCGCCGTTCACCACTTGATCATTTGATTCAACTAAAAGACCAATTGGTATCTGGTGGCGAACTGGTACTTGAAACGTTAGTGATTGAAGGTGACGAAAACGCTGTTCTTGTGCCTGTAGATCGCTACGCGCAAATGAGAAACGTTTACTTCTTCCCATCTGCACGCGCACTGAAACGCTGGCTTGAACAGGTAGGCTTTGAAGACGTGCGTATCGTTGATGAAAATGTTACAACGATTGGCGAACAACGCACAACGGAGTGGATGACACACAACTCTCTACCGGATTACTTAGACCCTAATGATCCAAGTAAAACCGTAGAAGGTCACCCAGCACCAAGGCGTGCGATTCTAGTAGCGACAAAACCTTAAGCTCTGTTACACAAAACCATAAGCTCTGTCGTCATACAGCCACCGTTATTTATATGTGGGAATTTTGATAAAAAAGAGAACTAATTGTACAAAAGTTGCGCTCATGTTTAATAAGTGAGCGCCCTTAAGTGACAATAATTTTCGTAGCGCTCACATTGCGATTCAATATGACCAGACTCTTACAATAGGATGCTTCACGCATCCTTTTTTGTGGGATAAACTTCTAAATAGTCTGAACTATTCTCTAATTTCCAAAGGTTTTTATATGTTTAAGCGATTATCGCCTATCGTGGCGGTTGGTTTGCTCTCTGGTTGCACCCTCACGAGCGGTGCTACCTACCATCAAGAAACTCTCGACGCTATTTCCCGCTCAGAGACAAACATCGCAAACAAGGTTCAAAATCTTGAACTGCAGCTAAGTAATCAAAGTGATTATATTGAAAGCTTGGAAGACGAAATTACCACTCTTTCTAGTCAATTAGATGTTCACCTGACCAGTATGGAACACAGGGTCATTGAAGAGCTAAAAGAAGCCGAGCCTGTTGCCGTTGCAGCTGCACCTACCGCTCCTACATCACAGCCGACTATTCTAGGCGGTATTGAAAAAGTATCGATCGACTCTATCAAACAAAGCTTCGATGCTCGTGTTGATACTGGCGCAACCACCTCTTCTTTAAATGCCGTCGACATCAAAGAATTCGAACGCAACGGTAAAGATTGGGTTAAGTTCCATTTGGCAGATAAAGCACAAGCAAAAGAAGACCAAAAATGGATCGAAGCGCCCGTTGTACGTTATGTGAAAATCCGTCAATCGACGAATGATCAAACAGAACGTCGAGCTGTGATCGAATTATGGGTAAAAGTCGGAAAAATCCATGAAAAAGCGCAATTTACATTGGCGGATCGCTCTCAAATGAGTCACCCTGTATTACTAGGGCGCGAATTTATCAAAGACATAGCGCTAGTAGATGTAAGTAAAAACTACGTACAAACGGAAGTTAAATAACAATAGTAGGGTAAGCTATGACGTCAAGAATTCCATTTTATATTTCTATATTCCTGCTCATCGTGGCAGGTATAACTCTGAGTATGTTCAGACATACAACCTACGGTGTACCCTGGACTCCAGGCGAAACTAATCAGGTTTGGGACATTGAAGCTCGTATCGAATTCAATGCAGTGGGCAAAGAAGCAAAAGTTTCACTAGCCGCACCTCACACACAGTCTAACTTTACACTTATCGGCGAGTCAGCTTCATCACCAGGCTACGGCATTTCATACTTGAATACAGATTCAGGTCGCCGTGCTGAGTGGTCAATTCGTCACGCAGATGGTCCGCAGACTATCTACTACAAGACACAGTTCTTAGTCGATAGCCAAGCGAACGTTACCTCAACACCTCCAGAAGGTGATGTGGCTCAACCAAGCTTTGATGGTCCTGAAGAAGCCGCGGCCCTTGCTTTGATTGACAGAGCAACCAAGCGCTCAGCAGACAACATCACCTTTACTCGTGAGTTAATCAAAACGCTTAACGATCCAGACAGCCAAAACTCAGCGCTGATTCTGAATAACATGACCAAAGTGGAAGCGACACACAAGCTACTTTCTGCCGCTAAAATCCACAACAAAGTCGTCGGTGTTATTGAACTGGAAGACGGACGTCGTCGCCAATCAATCCAACACATGAACCAAATTTGGGATAATAACCAGTGGGTTCTATTCTCTCCTGAATCTAGCGAGCAGCAAGTTCAACCAAACCTGTTAATTTGGGATGAATCAAATGTATCTCTATTAGACGTGGTTGGCGGTCAGAACAGTAAAGTTCACTTCTCTATGATTGCTCAGGAAGTTACTCCAACTGAAGCAACCAACAGTAAAGTATCAGCGGATCAACTGTTAAACCTTTCCATTCATAGTCTACCGCTAGAAGAGCAAGCGATGTTTAAAACCATCATGCTGATTCCTATCGGTGCTCTGATTGTTGTGTTCCTACGTGTCATCATAGGTCTTAAGACTTCTGGTACGTTCATGCCCGTTCTGATTGCTGTGGCATTCGTTCAAACACAGTTGGTTACCGGTATTGTTGGCTTCCTACTGATTGTCGGTACCGGTCTTGTAATACGAAGTTACTTATCCAAACTCAACCTATTGCTCGTGGCCAGGATATCCGCTGTAATTATTACAGTAATTATGATTATTTCGATATTTACTGTAGTCGCGTTTAAAATCGGACTTACAGAAGGCCTATCAATTACGTTCTTCCCAATGATTATCTTGTCTTGGACTATCGAACGTATGTCTATCCTTTGGGAAGAAGAAGGCGCGAAAGAAGTTGTACTTCAAGGTGGCGGCTCTCTATTTACCGCGGTGCTTGTTTACTTAGGTATGACTAACCCGTTCATTCAGCACTTAACGTTTAACTTTATTGGTTTACAGCTTGTTATTCTAGCGACCATCTTGTTACTAGGTAACTACACAGGCTACCGTCTAACCGAGCTTCGTCGCTTTAAACCGCTAGCGGAGGACTAAGTTATGTTTGATCAATTTACTTCACCGTTTAAGTTGAAAGACAAAGGCATAATGGGAATGAACAAGCGTAACCATAGTTATATTGGCCGCTACAATGATCGTTCCAAGTACCCACTCGTTGATGACAAGCTTAAGACTAAAATCATTGCTGAACAGGCTGGCGCCACCGTGCCAAAGCTTATTGGCGTTATTAGTCACCAAGCTGAAGTAAAAACAATCCACAAGATGGTTAAAGAGTGGCCGGGCTTTGTAATCAAGCCCGCTCAAGGCAGTGGTGGTAAAGGCATCCTTGTTGTGATCTCTCATAAAGATGGGGTTTACACCAAACCATCGGGTTCTACTATCAATGAAGAAGATGTAGAGCGCCATATCAGTAACGCGCTCGCGGGCCTTTTCTCGCTGGGTGGCAAGAACGATGTGGCCGTAGTTGAAAGCCTCATCAAGTTTGATGAGTGTTTTGAAGGCTTCAGCTACGAAGGTGTGCCAGACGTACGAATCATCGTATTCAAAGGCTACCCTGTGATGGCGATGATGCGTCTGTCCACTTCAGATTCAGATGGTAAGGCTAACTTGCACCAAGGTGCTGTTGGTGTGGGTATAGACATTGCGACAGGTAAAGCGGTTCGAGCGGTTCAGTTCGATCAGCCTGTTACACACCATCCAGATACGGGTAAAGAACTCGCGTTATTACAAGTTCCTCACTGGGAAAAGCTGTTAACTCTAGCATCAAGTGCTTGGGAAATGACGGGCTTAGGCTATATGGGTACTGACATGGTATTAGACCAAGAAGAAGGCCCTATGGTACTAGAACTTAATGCTCGACCTGGTTTAGCTATCCAAATCGCGAACGGCGCGGGGCTACTTCCTAGACTGCATCATATTGAAAACCTTGGCACGCCTGCTGAATATCCAAAACCTGCGGAGCGTGTTGCTTACGCTGCAAAACAGTTCGGTCACAACTAGTCAAAATTTTGTCACTTAAATTTTAGGCCAAAATTTGGGGTGTTTGGGGTTATCTCCCCTTGCATCCCAATCCTTTCTATACGCTTACTTCAGCAACACATTCACACCAAAAATAGATTAAAAGGTACTTATTTGTGCTAATTCCGCCTAGGAAGTAGAAAAATACGCACCATCAAAATCAATTAAAACCCATCAAATTTGTGTAGATACCCTATTCACTGTAAATCCCACGCATAAGTATTCACACTGCTTGTTTGTAACGACGTTCCCTTACAAAACGACCAACAAATAAATTGTAACCCTATGTTAGCATACAGATAATTTAGTCAATAAAATAAGCAACAACTGTTAAGGATATGCTCTGATGACCGTCAAAAATAAGATTATGCTAACAATTAGCGGCCTAATCTGTTTAACGATTTTAGTTATATCTACGATAGGATATTTCGAATTTAAGTCTGCCACCACGGATGACTACCGTCATAACTTGTCTACGAAATCGTTTCTTGTAGCCAAAGCTGTCGAAGGGAAAATGGAAGCGTATTTCGGCGCTTTGGAAAGCATTTCAACCAGTATCCATACTGATAGATCCGGTAACATCATGATCAACCCGATGCTGTTGAAAATGATGACGAACAGTAAAGAATCTCTTGGTGTTCTTAATATTTACATCGGTCTTCCTGATGGCAAAACTTACGACGTTAAAAATCAAGGTATCATTCCTAATTTTAATGCTAAGCAAAAACAACGCGAATGGTTCAACCTTGGGTTTTCAGGTGCAAAACGATCAGTAACTAACCCTTACCTAGCAACAACAGGGCATTTAACTATGTCAGTTGTTATTCCATTTAAAGCCAGGGGCGAAACGAAAGCAGTGATTGGCCTTAGTCTTAAAATGAGTGATATTACAGACTATATAAACGAGCTATCTGAAGAGCCAAACTTATTTGTCTCTCGCCAAGATGGTTTCCTTGTTGCCGCTAGCTATGAAGATTTTATTGGTAAAAATATCTACGATCTTCGACCATCATACCGTGAACACGGTAGTAAGATGACCAGTGAGCACTCTTACAATGTTCCAGATAAAGGCGACTTTTATGTCGTTTCGTCTCAAATTGAGTCATTAGGTTGGAATACCTGGGCTTGGGCAAGTTGGGACGACATTGAAGCGCCTTCAAATGCGATGGTGAAAATAAATACTGTAGTTGGTCTAATTTTCGCGGTTATGGCAACCGGAATAACATTCTTATTAGTCACCCGATTAATGTATCGTCCTATTGGCGGAGAGCCACAATACATCGAAGCTCTTGTTAGTCGAATCTCGGCAGGAGACCTGACCAACATCCCTAAATTAAATGGCGATGAAACGGGGATCTACCGTTCAACTCTTGAAATGGCAGGTAACCTCCAAGGCATTATTGGCAATATTGAGCAGTCTTCAAACTCTCTCTCATCACAATCTTCATCTCTTGAGACCTCTTCAAATCAGTTAAGTACCTCATCAGAAGAGCAAATGATGCAGCTAGAGCAAGTTGCAACCGCGATGAATCAGATGACCGCGACTGTTGCGGAAGTGGCTCAAAATGCGATGCAGGCATCATCATCATCATCATCATCCAATGAGGCAAGCCTTTCATCTCAGTCAGGTCTTGAGACTGTGGGTGACATGAACCAGCAAATCAGCTTACTTGTAACGAATATTGAGCAGGTTCAAGATTCGATTCTTGGTGTTGAAAAAGAAACTCAAAATGTAGGTAGCATACTTGATGTTATCCGAGGTATTGCTGAGCAAACAAACTTGCTGGCATTAAACGCAGCAATTGAAGCAGCTCGAGCGGGTGAGCAAGGTCGCGGCTTCGCCGTCGTGGCTGACGAGGTGCGTAACCTCGCTAACAAGACACAAGAAAGCACGAACGAAATACAAACCATGATTTCATCACTTCAAACTCAAGCAAAACAATCTGTTGAGCTTATGGTTGAAAATGCGGAAACAGCTAAAGTAACTCGTGAAAAGTCAGATCAAGCGAGTCAAATGCTGAATACTATTCAGCATGAGATTGGGACAATTCAAGACATGAACAACCAGATTGCAGCGGCAGCGGAAGAACAATCGCAAGTAGCCGTTGAAATCAACGAAAATGTAGTGAATGTAAATGATTTGGCGCGAGCGACTGTCGATGACGTCCAGCAAAATGTTCAAACAGCGCAAAATGTTAATAATGTTTCGGACGAACTGCATCAAACGATAAAGATGTTTAAGATCTAATCTTAGATAAGCTAAACGTACCGACAACCTATACGTTAAAGCCTAAGTATCAAAATCTTCGGCTTAAAAAAAGATAACGTAATTAAAACCGCCTTCTCTTCTGAGAAGGCGGTTTTTTATATGGTAATAAGTTCAGGCTGAGTCATGCCAATCACAGTCAGTCATTTTAAATAGCTCAGGAATACCACCCTCACCAAAAGAATACGAGACCCGTGAAGCTGCCAAACAAAAAAAGCCCCGAAGTGTATACTTCGAGGCCATTAATTTACGGTAGATAGATTACGCTTCTAAGGGGTTTCGATAAGCTATTGAACAGGAGATACCGGTTTGTTTTTAGCAAAACCACGCAGACCAACAACGTGTACGTGTTCGTGGTCTTTGAAGACCTTACGTACCAGTTTGTAGGTTGTACCTTTCTCTGGGCTAATGTTCTCTGGCGCAGCAATCAGAAGTTGCATACCTAAACGGTCACACAGTTCAAACAGCGTAGAGATCGACTTAGAATCCAGACGAGCGGCTTCATCAAGGAACAACAAACGACATGGAACGATGTCTTTACTACGAAGTCGACGTGACTCTTCTTCCCAGCTCTGAATAACCATCAATAGGATTGATTGACCAGTACCGATCGCCTCACCCGTAGACAATGCACCCGATTCCGCTTGTAACCAACCGTCTGAACCACGGTTAACTTCAACACTCAGCTCTAGGTAGTTACGGTAATCCAGTAACTCTTCACCAAGAACTTGCGGAGAACGTTGACCCATATCGATATGTGGATTGACACGTTGGAACAACTTCGCCATCGCTTCAGAGAAGGTAAAGCGCGTTGATTCAAACAAGTCTTTGTGTTGATCTTGTTGAGTCGCTAGCCCTGATAGCAAGATCTCGTGGCTTTCACGGATCTTAACGTTCAGACGCACGCCCTTAACCTGACCAAAGTAAATGTTAGACAGACCTTGGTTGAGCATACGAATACGGTTCTGCTCGCGCTGAATCGTTTTCTTTATGATACTTGCTACCGACTCAGAGCTGATCGCTAAGCGGTTTTCACGCTGCGTCAGTTCTTCTGTTAGTCGAGCTAGCTCTACTTCCATCTCTTCGATTGCTTCAACCGGATCATCCGTATGAATGATGTCTTGGCGAATGCGCTCTCGAAGGTGTTGGTAAACCGCAATGTAAAACAGAACCTTACGCTCTGGATGTGCGTTGTCTTCAGAGAGACGCAGCGAATCACGCAGGTCGTCATTGTCAGCTACAGCCAGACGTAGCGCACCCAGTGATTTATCCGACATAGAGCGAAGTTCGCCCGCCGTTAAATAAGCCAGTTCACGTTTGTGCAGACGACGTTCAACGTCATTCTCACGAGCTAAACGCAGTACTGAACACCAGCCGGATTTTGCTGCAACAACGAAGGTACGAAGCTCTGTGTACTCTTTCTGAACTTTCTTAAGACGCTTAGCCAGCGCTTTCATCTCAAGTTCAGTTGAGGTAATCGTGCGTTCGTATTCACTCTTACGGCTACGAGAAGTATGCAAACGCTCTTGAAGCTCGTCACGACGACGAACCGCGCGCTCTTCAGCACCTTCATCAGCGTTAACACCGAACTCTTGTAGCTCTTGCTTGAACTCTTGAACCGTCTCTTGCTTCGCTTGGTGCGAGCTCTTCAGTGCTGCCAATACTTGGTTGTACTGGTTCATCTGTTCGCGAGCTTGCTTCAAGCCATCGCGGCCTTTAGCTCGTGCTTGTTCTGCTTGAACCAACTTCGCTTTCAGTTGTTCGCTCAGTTCGCTGCTCTTGTTAAGCAGGTCAACAGAATCTGCGTAAGCAAAGTAGTGACGACGTTCGATTAAGTCAGAAAGAGCAAACACTTTACCTTTTAGAGTTTGTAACGCGCTGTCCGCCTGACGATACTCGGCTTCCAAAGCTTCGAATTGCTCTGGGTCAGCATCGAGTGCAGAAACGATTTGCTCTAATGAAGTAAGTGCTTTGCCATGAGTGTTCAAGTAAGACTTAGCTTCGCTTAGACGCTCTAGTTGTGCTTCTAATTCAGCGAGACGCTCAGCTAATGTTTCGTCTTCAAGAATACGAACCATTGGTGCCAATTTGTCCAGTGCACCAAGTGCTTGCTTGCTTTGTAGAAGCTGACTGCGTTGTTGTTGCTCTTTAGAGTCAAGCTCAGCCAGAGAACGAACAATTTGATTACGCTTATCACGAATAGCAGCCAGTGCTTGTTCTGGATCTGCGTTAAACGCAACGTGCAGATGCTTAGCAACAAAGCTGTTAAATGCTTGGTATAGGCGATTCAGTTTCTGAGAGTCAAACGCAGCTTTGGCATGGTTTTCTACCACAACGTCACGCTCTTCACGCAATTTCTCTAGGCGTTGCTCACGAGCCGCACGGCCAAACAATGGAATCTCAGGGAAGCGCGAGTAACGCATTTGGCGATCGTTCAGCTGAACACACACCGCACCTTCAAGCTCATCGGCATTGAACGAGCTGTCATCAAACGCATCTACATCGCCTTCTAGGATGTAAAGATCTTCTGGACAATCATCAAGATCCACCAGCTTCTCTTTAATGCCATCAAGGTCCGAAACCACAATTGCGTGACGAGCCGGGCCGTACATCGCACTGAAGTACGGTGCATCGCCAATCGTGATGTCATCGTAGATCTCAGAAAGCAGCACGCCACCAAGCGTATCCGCCAGACCTTTCAGGCGAGGATCGTTAGAGCCACCCGGAGAAGCTAAACGCTCTATCTCTTGTTCAAGTTCAGAACGGCGCGTCGCCAATTGATCTTTCGCTACCGCTTGAGATTTTTCGTCTTCAAGCACTTGCTGCATTTGAGTCATTACTGCTTGGCTATCTTCTAGCTCAGCTTCTGTTTGATCTCTTAGGGCTTCAAGTGCGTCGTTCGCCGTGATCCACGTTGGAGCAATAGACTCAAGTTTTTGAATCTCTTGGTCGTGGTTTTGTTGCACACGACGTTGCTCACTCTTCGCTTCACGCAGCTCTTCTTGAGCGTACTCAAGAGAATCGATCTGCATTGCATGGCGTTCACGTTCTTCATCGAAAACCGCTTCGTCAGTCAGTGAGATGTTGTGTTGCTTTTGGTATTCAGTCGCAAGCTCTTTTGCTTGACGCTGCTGCGCCACATCACGAGCCATGTCGCGGTGCTGAGCACGCCACTGTTGTTCGTTTTCAACAACGTGTTTTGCGTTACGGCCTTTTTCTAACGCTTGCTTAGCACTGTTAGACGCTTCTTTACGCTCAACGTCACCAACGATGCTTTTAACAAGAGCGAGCGCTTTGTCGAACTGCGCAGACGCAGCAGAAGACATGTCTAGTTTATGCTTAGTCGACAGTAACGTTTGAGTGCTTGATTCTTCTTGTGCTTTTAGCTCAGAAACCAGAGTTAATGCGCTTTCTGCCGTAATAGACTCATCATCAAGTAGCTGCTTAGTTTTCTCTAATGCTTGAACCGCTTGTTGGTATTGAAGCGCACGAGTCTGCTGAACATCCAACGCTTGTTGGTAGTCAGCAAGCTGAGTTTTCAGGCTATCCACTTCTTCTTCAGTAATGGTTGCCTGTTCTTCAGCAAGAAGTACTCGTTCTTGAGCTTCTTCAGCTACCATCATCTGTTCTTCTAGACGCTCATTAAGCTCTTCTAGATCTTCACTGTAGCGAGCAATTTTCTCTTGCTGACGAAGTGCAGTTTGAACCAATTGAAGATGATCCGAAGCCGCTTGATAATCTTGCTCTAGTGCCGATTCTTGATCGACCAACAGCTCAAGCTCTTCTTGAACGCGGTTCAACAAGTTGTTTTGATCAAGCAAGGTTTCGCGAGAACCAAACAGTTCACCACGGAACTTCATCGTTTGATCAAGCTTGTTGCGACGATCGTTGGCATGGCGCATGTAATCTGCTGCCACGTAGTTCGTAGATTCAGTGATCAAGTGCTTGAACAAGTCACGATCCGACTGAGTCGTTTTGATCGCTTCTAGCGTCATGCGGTTTTCGCGTAGTGCTGATTCCATGTCTTGGAATGCTTTCTTCACGCCACCATTTTGCGGTAGAAGGTAATCACGCAGAGAACGCGTAATCGCACTAGAAATACCACCGTAAAGCGATGCTTCAATCAGACGGTAGAACTTAGAACGGTCGCTGCTGTTACGCAGTTTCTTAGGAACAACACCGTACTCAAACATCTGTGAGTGGTAATCAACAATAGAAGAGAAAGCTTTAAAGTGCGCCCCTTCATATTGCGCTACGGCTGCTTTCACGTCGTTCAGTTGACACACACGAGCGTGGCTGTCTGAAACGTTCTGGATCAATACATCCGTTGGCTTCACATGGCTTGGAAGGCCTTGGATTACAAACGGTTTGATGTCGACCTTCTTATCACGACCCGCAACTTGCTGCAGTTTTACTGCAAACAATAGGCGTTGATTACGAGAGTTCACAACATCTAGCGCGGCGTAACATGCGCCAGGTTGAAGCTTACCGTAAAGGCCTTTATCACGAGATGATTGTGAACTGCCCGCTTCCGTTGTATTACGGAAATGCAGAAGGCTTTGGTCAGGGATCAGTGCAGTGATGAATGCCGCCATTGTGGTCGACTTACCCGCACCGTTACCGCCAGAAAGCGTTGTAACCAATCCATCAATATCAAAAGTACGCGCAAAGAAACCGTTCCAGTTGATCATGGTTAATGATTGATACTTACCTCTTTCAATCATGCTTCACCTTCTACTTTTGTTTGTTCGCCATCGTTTGACTCAAGGTCAAAGCCGGCTTGATCGTTAAAAATGTCTTGTTGACCGTTTTCGTCCACGTTTAGTTCAACTTCTGATACGGCTTCCGTTTGCTCTTCATTCAACAAGCTACCTTGGTTAGGTTCTTGAGTATGAACAACAGCTTCACCATCACGAATAAGTCGTAATTGCGCTTCTTTCATATCATCGCCAACACGAACATCCGCACCAAAACGGAACACCGCTTCGCTGATACGGAATTTACCTGTTTCACCAATCACGATCAGCATGCCGATACGACGTAAACGGCGTAAAGAAGTACGTACTTTTTCAAACAGCTTTTCTTTGTCTAAGTCAGAACCAGACGCACGGTTGGTTGCTAGCTTCATGAGTTTTTTCTCATCCGCTAACGACATCAGTTCATCAAACAACTCTTGATTGGTGAAGATGCCTTCATGAGCCAAACGCTCTGGGCTTAGGTATAAGAAACACAATACTTTGCCAACCAGCATGTCGAGCTCAGACAACACACTACGACCAATTAAAGACGTAGAACGCGGGCGCAGATAGAAGAAACCTTCAGGCGCTTTTACCAGTTCCGTATTGTAGCGTTGATAAAAATGCTGAAGCTCAACTTCAAAATCAGAAAGCAACGCGTGGTTGTCTAGGTCTTCTGTTGAAACATGCTTGCCTGAACGCAACATGCTATCTAGCGCAGGAAACAACGGGTTCGCTATCGCTTTTACCAGTTTCTCTGGCATGTAATCATCAGTACTTGTTAATGACATTTGCTTGTACCTTTGCACCGAAATCGTTGATTGCCTGCCAATCCGGCTGAATAGCCTGATAGTCAGACTCTGAGTAACCTAAGCGCACGGCTTGGTCGACAACAATTCTGGCTAAATCAAAATGGTGTGTGCGAGGGTGCGCTGCGAGGTAATCACGCAGCACAAGGCCAAGATCAATTGGCGCACCTTGCTGTTTGTGAGCTTTCAACATATCTGCGATTCGTTCTGAAAGTAGATCGTTCACTTGCTCAAATTCTTCGTATTCTACGTCGATTGGGGCTTGCCCCATCACTTCGTCATCACGGAGCACAAGTGCTTCATCGCGAAGATCCGTGAGTTTTTCTGCGTCTGCGTAGGTCAATAACCAAGGCGCATCAAAGTAGTCAGTGACTGACTGACGCAAGCGTTGGCTAAAGGCACGGTTTTTATCCATATCGATCGCGGTACGGATAAATTTATGCACGTGGCGATCGTAGCCGATCCACAAATCAATCGCTTGTTGGCCCCAACTGGTGATTCGGTCTAGCTTCATTTGCAAACCAAATAGGGTTTCGCCAACGAACTCGAGCTCATCGTCACCATAAACAATTTCTTGAATATCAAGAATCTGGGTTTGCAGTTCATCACCCGCCGCTTGCAAGGTGTCTTGCAACTCTTTTAGCGTGGCTGAGGTTTCTGATAGCAAAGACTCACAGTTGTTGATTGCTTCTCGCCAATCTTTATTTAACAGATCCGCAATTTGCTGCTTGACGGTTTGTTGCTGTTCATCCATAACCCGCTGGTTGAGATCGATCTGATCAAAAATTTCGCCAACAGAATACTTGAGCACGCCGTACACATTCCTTCTCCAATGTCCCGGAGTTCCACCTTTCTGGGCGGCTTCAATGGCTTTTGCCATCTCATCGGCAACCATAGAAAGCTGGATAGACAGTTTTAATTTAGAAAACTGGCGGTGACGTAAGTAATAATCTGAGATGCCAATCGCCAATGGCGATAAGCGATAAATGCTTGCACCATCTGTGATTTCGCTGGTAAAGCGGCTGATCAACTTCTGTTTAACCAACTCATTGATAGCGTTGTTGGCACGAAACGCGGACGCTTCGCCAGTATCTTCAAACAGTCGAGTGACAATAGTGAATGCGTCATGCAGTTCACCCTCGCCCAACTCTTCATCGAACCTTTCATTGCTTAGTACGGCGATAGCTATCAAAAATGCTAAGCGCTCTGGTGGCAAGTTTAATGAAAAATCATGCTGCTTGACCCAGCCCACCAACTCATCAATTGGCTGCTCTTCGGCAGTTTGAGTCATTTCACTCATTGTGGTTCCTGTTACTGTTGTTCGTCATATCGAACGTATTAGATATGACGCCTATTTCTTTATGACGCGGCTTCTTACGATGGCATAGCGCATGTTGTGGCTTCTTTTACCACATTCACCGCTGTTATTGCGCAGGTTTTTGAGCCCAAACGTGAATATAACGGCCTAGCGACAGATATGGCTCTTGGCGACATAGCTGTTTCTCTAGTTCCAACACATCTTCAAATTGGTAATCACCCATGTACTCCATATTACCTATGTAGTCACTGAAAGAGCGAATGCCTGATTTACCACAGATATCTAGACCAGCGTCTTCTATCCATTGATAAACCTCTTCAGGCTTCAAGCCTTTTTGTGGTTGCAGCTTAAACCTTTTTCGATGTGGCATCCCATTCAATACATGAGGAATGTTGCCACAAATCACATTTTTCAGGACTAAACCATGGTGGTTGTAAAACATTATCGAGGCAATACCACCGGGTTTTACTTGTTCCAACAATAAATCAAGTGCCTGTTTGGGGTCTGCTAGCCATTCCATTACGGCATGAAACATCACAAAATCGACTTTCTCTTCGAGATGCTCTGCCACTTTTTGTACCGGAGAATGAATAAATCGATATTGCTCGAGCAAACCCGCTTCGCTGATACTTTCTTCTGCGAGCTTCAACATTTCAGAGGAGAGGTCGCACAGAGAAACGTTGTGGCCTAGTGTCGCAATTTTTTGTGACATCTGTGCAAGTCCACCGCCTGCATCAAGGACATGCAGCGGCGAAGCGGATTGATCAAACTTGCTCAAAGCTTGTTCTAAATCTTCCCATACGATGCACTGACGGATCTCTCCTTTGTCAGAGCCGTATATGTTTTTTGCAAATTTGTGGGCAATATCGTCGAAATTACGGTCTTCAGTCACGGCTACTTGAGTTATTATGTCCTATCGTGCCTGCTATTCTGTCACAGGAATTTCAGGAATAAAGAGGCGATGTCTCTTTTTACTACTAAGTGATGTTTTTTCGGACTATTCGGATATGTTTGAGCTGAAAAAAGTAGTGTCTTCGTTACTGATGCCACTGCCAGCAATGTTAATTCTCGCTTTTCTGGGTTTAGCCCTAGTGATGTTTACTGCAAAAAGGAAGACAGGTTGCCTAATTACCCTTTCAGCCCTCTGTGGTATTTTCCTAATCGCTTTCCAGCCTGTTTCTAGTCAACTTTTAATGCCAATGGAAAGGCAACACACCGCTTTTTTACCTATCGATGATACCGTCGATTACATTATGGTTCTTGGAAGTGGTCACGTTGTTGATGACCAAATCCCACCAACATCAGAACTTAGCCGCACCGGTCTGATGCGCTTAAGTGAAGGGATTCGTATCTTACGTCTTTACCCTGGAGCTAAACTCATTTTGTCTGGTTATGGCGCAGGCACTGAGGTGAGCAACGCAAAAATGATGGCTAAAGTAGCGCTAGCACTCGGCGTGGCAAAACCCGATATCATTCTGCTTGAAACTGCGAAAGATACGTGGGAAGAAGCTCGCCAAGCCGCTGCATTTGTTAAGAATAAGAAAATGGTGCTCGTGACATCAGCTAGCCATATGACTCGCGCACTTAATGAATTCAATGCCGCGGGCATGAAACCATTACCAGCTCCAACCAACTACCTTGCACAAGAAGGGATTGTTGAACCATGGAATAAGTATATGCCTAAGGCTATCTATCTCGAGCAGACTGAGCGCTATTGGCATGAGACGATGGGATTAGTTTGGCAAAGCTTGCGAGATTGGCTAGACACAAGTAATGACCCTGTCGAGAGCAGTACTCCGACGGTAAACAATTAAAAAGTTCAGTAACAAAAAAAACCGAGGCATCATTGATGTCTCGGTTTTTTTACGTTCAAGTATCGTTACTGAAATCAGCTTTCCACGGGAAATTAGTCACCAGCAAACATGTAACCTTCACCGTGAACCGTCACAAAAATTTGTGGATTCTTAGGGTCAAACTCCATTTTTGCACGCATACGACGGATTAACACGTCGATAGTGCGGTCATTCGGCGCGTCTACTCGATGGCTGATCATATTCAGAATACGTTCACGGCTTAATACTTGGTTAGGGTAAGAAGAGAGTGCAACCAATAATTCATATTCAGCTTTGGTCAATTTCACCGGCTCGCTGTTCTTGCTTAGCGCACGGCGAGGTATATCAAACGTCCATTCACCAAAACGAACCACAGATTCGTCTTCTGTTTGTTCTACCGCAACCGCTGCAGTTTTACGAGCAGCCGAAATACGCCACAAGAGGTTTTTAACTCGAACCAACAACTCGCGAAGTTCGAAGGGTTTAGTAACGTAATCGTCTGCGCCCATTTCAAGGCCAACGATCTTGTCAATGCTATCCGTGCGTCCAGTAACTAAAATTATTCCAATGTCTGATTGACTGCGTAATTCGCGAGTTAGCATCAATCCATCTTCGCCTGGCAAGTTGATGTCTAACATAATGAGGTCAACGTTATTTTCTTCTAACATTTTTCTCATTTGAGCCCCGCTTTCAGCTTCGCTCACTGTGTAACCTTCATTCTGGAAATATCCAACCAGTTTACTTCGGGTTACCACATCATCTTCTACGACTAATACGTGATAGCTCATCTACACCACTTTTCTTATTTAATAGTTTCAGTGACCATTCTATTCATAACTCGTAACAATTCTAGTACTACAGAAGATAAAAGCCAGAAACATGATTTTTTTTTGATACAAGACAATCTTAAACCTTGCTATTTGTCGCCCATCGCAATTCAATATAGGCATTACTACTAACGAGTAACTTTGCGTTTCGCAAATAACCTTGTTATTCAGCCTTGGTGTGCCTATACATAAATCACTCGACGATGCTAGGTATACACACACCACAAGACTAAATCAGGATCTAAGAAATGAAAGATACGAAAGCATTCAACGAACAACGAGCAGAAATATACTGGTGGCTATCAAGCTTGTTCGCTAAAGAGCTCACTCAAGAAGAACTCGATCACTACCACTCTGTTGAAATTCGTTCTTTCCTAACTGGTTTAGGTGAAAATGAAACACTAAAGCCGGCGATTGATAGCTTAGTGGATGCGCTAAACCGTCTACAAACACGTGAAGATGCTCAATTAGAATTGTCTGCTGACTTCTGTGACTTATTCTTAAAGACTGATAAACATGGCGCACTTCCTTACGCTTCTATGTATATCGGCCAGACTGGCCTATTGAACGATAAGCCAGCAAAAGATATGGAAGAGATCATGGCTAAACACAACTTGGTGGTTAACCAAGACCTAAAAGAGCCAGCTGACCACATTGCTATCGAACTCGATTTCCTAGGTAATCTAATCATTCGTTCGAACGAAACTGAACTTGAAGAAGAACTAGAGAAATCCTTCGCTGTTCAACAGCAATTTATCGAACAGCAACTGCTTACTTGGGTACCAAAGTTCAACGTTAAATGTCATGACATTGACACATTCGGTTTCTACGCTTCAGTCTCATCCCTGCTATTGGCATTCTGCAAATTAGACACTCAATACCTAGCTGGCGAATAAGCTTTTTTTGGCGACTCGATAAATAAATTCAATAGAATTGTGACCATTCACCCGGATTTCTGGGTGAATTTTATTGCGAGTAATTTCTAGTCAGTCTAAAATTGTGACCGCAAACGATAAAATATGAAACATTCACGAAATGCTACACTTATTGAAGTTCAGAGCATTTCGGTGTTAAGACAAGCCGCTCAATAGCGGTTTTTTGTTTTTTAGCACTTTAGTACCCAAAGAGCCCTACAAATTTAAGCTCTTAGTTAGGTAGCTTAACGGCTACTTCATTCCGTACTTTGGGAAAGTAGCTTCTAATAGGATAAAAACATGGCCACTATAAAAGATGTCGCACGCTTAGCCGGCGTATCAACAACAACCGTTTCTCACGTAATCAACAAAACTCGCTTTGTTGCTGAAGCGACTCAAGAAAAAGTAAACAAAGCCGTAGACGAACTGAACTATGCGCCAAGTGCCGTTGCTCGTAGTTTGAAGTGCAATACAACCCGCACCATCGGTATGCTAGTGACTCAATCAACTAACCTATTCTTCTCTGAAGTTATCGATGGTGTTGAGAGCTACTGCTACCGTCAAGGTTACACTTTGATCCTATGTAATACGGGCGGTATCTACGAAAAGCAACGTGACTACATTCGAATGCTTGCAGAGAAACGTGTAGATGGCATCTTAGTTATGTGTTCTGACCTGACTGAAGAACTAAGAGAGATGTTAGACCGTCACGCAGACATCCCTAAAGTTATCATGGACTGGGGCCCTGAAAGCTCTCAGGCTGATAAGATCATCGATAACTCTGAAGAAGGTGGCTACCTAGCAACCAAATACCTCATTGAGCGCGGTCACTCCAAGATTGCATGTTTAAGTGGCCACTTAGACAAAGCAGCGTGTGTTGAACGCATCTCAGGTTACAAGCGCGCACTCAATGAAGCGAAGATTACTGCCGATGAAAATATGATCATCGAAGGCAACTTTGAATGTGACACAGCTGTGATTGCTGCTGACCAAATCATTGAGATGAAAGATCGCCCTACCGCAGTATTCTGTTTTAACGACACGATGGCATTAGGACTGATGAGCCGATTACAAGAAAAAGGCATTCGTATTCCTGAAGATATCTCAGTGATCGGTTACGACAACATAGAATTGGCTGAATACTTCTCTCCACCGTTAACGACGGTTCACCAACCTAAGCGCCGTGTTGGTAAAAATGCATTCGAAATACTACTAGAGCGTATAAAAGACAAAGACCACGAGAAACGCGTCTTCGAAATGCACCCTGAAATTGTTGAGCGAAGTACAGTTAAAACGTTAAATTAATTGATGTAATGAGTTTAGTTTAATCAAGCGCACCTTTAGGTGCGTTTTTTTTATCAACAAACAAAGTGCACTTGAGTGCATAATTCAAAGATCATTAATTGAAGCAATGTCACATTTTGAAATAAGAAGTGTGAGCCTAATTCAACAAAAACTTTATTCTAATAACCCAGTCACGCACAGGGCAAACCACTTGAAAAAGTGGGACGCAAAGCTTCCGGCCTAAACCACTCGTTGGTATGGTAGCGGGGTTACCGATGGCAAAATGCAGTAACTGCTAATACTTTAGTAATTTACAGCCTATTGACAATTTAATTGCAACATTTTGCTAATCTCTCGGACCTGCTTATTTGGTGGCGTAGTTCAAATACACCGAGATAAATAACATGGATAAACCGATACTAAAGGACTCAATGAAATTATTTGAGCCCCTAGGAAAAATTAAGTCACGCTCAATGTTTGGTGGATTCGGGCTTTTTGCTGATGACACTATGTTTGCCCTGGTTGTGAATGACCAGTTGCATATACGAGCTGACAAATGCACAACACAACAATTCGAACAACAAGGATTTCAACCGTACGTCTACAAAAAACGTGGTTTTCCTGTCGTTACTAAATATTTCGCTTTACCTGAAGGCTTATGGCAAGACCAAGAGAAAATCTTGCAGCTTGCGACTACGTCTCTAGGTTTTGCTAAAGAAGAGAAAGCTGAACAATCTTCTGCTAAACCAACTAGACTCAAAGATCTGCCTAACCTTCGACTCGCTACCGAGCGGATGTTGAAAAAGGCAGGGATCGATTCTGTAGAACGTTTATATGAATCTGGCTCTGTAAACGCATTTAACGCCATCAAAGAATCGCATGCGTCTTCTGTCAGTATTGAACTGTTATGGGCGCTAGAAGGCGCGATCAATGGTACACATTGGTCTGTTATACCGCAGCAACGTCGTGAAGAGCTTATCAATCACGTCAATTAACATTGTCAGTGCAAACTATATAGATAACTAAGCCGCATTTTTGCGGCTTTTTTTATATCTGGTGAAAGTTATTCTATGCTTTGCCTGTCTATCTATACTAGTGGTATACATTGAAAAACTAATGGTATGCATTGAAAATTTAGAGGAAGTATCAATGAGTAAAAAAATGATATTGGGTATTGTGTTGGTCATAACCATCGTCTTGTTAGGCGTCAATTTCGGCCAGTACTTAACGCTTGAAAATGCAAAAGCCCAGCAAGCTGTTTTGAATGACTACATCGAGAGCAATTTCATTGCCGCTGCCGCTATCTATTTTGTCGCGTATGTCATGATTACGGCTTTCTCAATTCCTGGCGCTGCCGTTGTTACGCTGTTAGGCGCTGCGCTGTTTGGGTTTTGGAACAGTTTACTGCTGGTGTCTTTCGCGAGCGCTATTGGCGCAACCCTCGCCTTCTTAAGTAGCCGTTACTTGTTACGTGACTGGATCCAAACCAAGTTTGGCGACAAGTTAGCCACCATCAATAAGGGCGTTGAGAAAGACGGTGCATTTTACTTATTCTCGCTACGTCTAATTCCTGTTTTCCCATTTTTCCTTATCAATCTATTGATGGGTCTAACACCGATGTCGGTGAGTCGTTACTATATTACTAGCCAAATCGGTATGTTGCCGGGTACCGCCGTTTTCTTGAATGCCGGAACTCAACTCGCAGAAATTGATTCACTTTCGGGCATCGTGTCTCCCTCAGTACTGTTGTCATTTGCCTTACTGGGTGTGTTCCCAATTATTGCTAAATGGTTGATGAACAAATTTCGCTCAGCACCTGTCGCTGAGTAACGTATATAGCTAGCTAGATAGCTAAATAGCTAAATAGCTAAATAACTTAGCAACGCATGCAGCCAAATAAGGTTCTATTTCAATGAAAATCTTCAGTGCATCGAATCCAACAGAAGCTCATATCATCTGTGGATTGTTAGAAAGCGAGAATATTGCGTGTGAAGTCCGTGGTGAGGGTTTGTTTGGTTTAAAAGGTGAAATCCCATTTACCGAAGATACAGACCCTTACGTATGGTTATATGAGCCAGAACTCGCTAGTAAAGCCCGCACGATCGTCAATGACTACCAAAAACAGCAAGATTCGATCATCTATGAAGAGTGGCGTTGTGGTGAGTGTCATGAAATCAATGAAGCACAATTCGGGTCTTGTTGGCAGTGCGGCGCTGCTTCGCCTGAATAGCAAAGTTTCAGTTATTACAGACACGATTCGGTCAAATACCTCCTCCAAATAAAAACGGGAAGCTAAATTAGCTTCCCGTTTTTATTTTAATTCTATTGGATCATCTAGTCTGATAACCAACCCAGAGAATCACTGAATTTGCTTTTGGATAAAAGCGATAGATTGTTGATTGAATTCTTCAGGATTTTCTACATTACATACATGCCCACAGTTGGCAATTTCTACCAACTCGCTCGACTCGTGCGCTTCGACCATTTCTTTAACGGGTTTGATGAACATGTAATCGCGCTCGCCCATCAAATACAAAGTCGGAATCGGCAACTCCCTGTCTTTAAAGTATTTCATCAATGGGTTCACATCAGCCGTGAGGATAAACCAGCGCTTGAACTCTTTTTGGCACAGCTTTTTCGCTTCGCGGATAAACAGGTGACGTGATTCTTTCTGACTTTTTTGCGGCATCACAACATAAGCAAAAAGGCTGTATAGCCACATATAAGGAATGATGTGCTTACTCAGGTTTCCTAATTTGATTAAGACTTGAGATCGAGTGTTGAGTTTAGTGACAGCACCACCAAGCACCATCGAACGTACTCTGCTTGCCGCCAGTTCGGCCACGTTACGAACGATAATTGTACCCAAAGACATACCAACAAAGTGTGCGGATCGGATTTTTAGATGATCTAACACTTTAAGAATATCGAGCGTTACTGATTTGAACGTATAACGGTTCGAAATCAGATCTTTAAGTATGTTGTCTGATTTACCGTGCCCTCTCAAGTCAATGAGAAGCAAGTTGAAATGCTGTTTATACGCTTTGATCTGCTTAAACCAAATGGAGGAACTGCCCCCTGCGCCATGCACAAACACAACCCACTGATCACTCGTAGGGTGAGTAAATGTTTTATGAAATAATAAACTCTCAGACATACCTATCGCTTAATTTATTTATGGAGCTAAGCCTCATCACAAGGCGATGACTAAGGATATCACGCAATTAAGAATTTTAAGTGATAATAGTGTCAAACCCAACACTAGTCATGTGAATACCTGACCACCTTTTCTACCTGACTAAAATGAGTTTGCAAGCTTTGTCTTTGGAAAAGTGATGTGATCTGACCAGAAAAAAAAAGGCACTCTATCAGCAGAGCGCCTTCTTTTATTATGAACAGTTGTTATTCAACAACTGTATTTTAAAGCTAAGTCAACAAGTTAAAATGCAGAATGGTACATCGCAAGATATTCTTCTGCCGCATCTTCCCAACTAAAATCTTGTTGCATCGCGTAAAGTTGAACGCGCTTAATTTCAGATGGATTTTGAGCATAAAGTAGTAATGAGCGATGTAATACCGCTAGTAATGCTTGCGGTGTTGGTTCTTCAAAAGCAAAGCCTGTTGCTATCTCGGGATCCTGATCGTAATCATTCACACTGTCCTTTAAACCACCAACAGAGCGCACAATAGGCAAAGTGCCGTAAGCCATGCTGTAGATTTGGTTCAAGCCACAAGGCTCAAATTCAGAAGGCATCAAGAAAAAATCAGAGCCCGCTTCAACCAAATGCGCTAGTTCATTATTGTAGGCTTCTACGAATGAGAACTTGTCTGAATGAAGTGCTGATAACTCTTTCAATTGACTCGCCAAAACCGGATCACCAGTACCGACAATCACGATCTGCAATTCGTTTTTCAAGAACTGCTCGATGACAGGCAGTAAGTAATGAACGCCTTTTTGGTTGGTCAGACGACAAACCATGCCATAAACCGCACAATCGGTAACGGGTAAACCAACATCTTGTTGCAGTTTTTGCTTACAAGCAGATTTTCCACGAGTCATGCTGTGTTTCGTTGCTTTGAATTTACGAGGAAGGGAAGCGTCTGTTTCCGGGTTCCAAGCTCCATAATCACAACCGTTGAGAATACCAAATAAGTCGGCCGAACGATGTTGGAACTCTGCTGCCATGCCATGGCTACCTAACTCCGTTTTCAGCTCTTCCGCATACGTTGGGCTTACTGCATTGACCTTATCGGCACACATCACCCCTGCTTTTAGCATGGTGACATGCGTGTCACTTACAGATGCTTCAGGCACATTGTAACTGTGCATCTCTGGCAGACATTGCAGTTCATCGTATGCGAACACCCCTTTGAAAACTGCATTGTGAATCGACATAACACTGCGCGTATTTTCAAAGAATTCGTGTTGTTGATAACGTGATTTAAGCAAGAAAGGCACAAAGCCTGTGTGCCAGTCATTTGCATGAATGATATCAGGTTGGAACGCGAGCTTAGGAAGCATATCCAAACAAGCCGTACTGAAGAACGAAAAGCGCTCTCCGTTATCAGCATACGCTTGATTGTTCTCTGCGTACATTTCAGGACGGTCAAAATACTTGTCACATTCAATAGCGAAGATTTGAACACCTTCGACACTCAACTTTTTGACTTGATAAGCAGTATGAGGCCAATGATCGAGCTCGGTCGACAAAATCACTTCAGCTGAATCAATGTTTGGAATGTTTCTATAAGCAGGGATGGTCACTCGAACATCTTGTTCGAGTGTTTGTAACGCTTTTGGCAGTGCCTTGGCTACATCAGCCAAGCCACCACTTTTAATCAAGCCTTCAACTTCAGACGCTACAAAAAGTACCGAGAGAGTCTTAGTAACCAACTCGAGCTCCTTTGGAAATAACTACTACACCATCGTCAGAGACATGGTAATGCTTTTTATCTTCTTTCAGATTTACGCCAATCTGTGTTCCAGGTGCGATATCTGCATCTTTATCGACGATGACACGACGAAGTACGCAACCTTCACCCACTTTCACATCACCGAGTAAGATACTCTCACTAATATCACACGCTGATGCGATATTACTGCGGAAACCCAATACACACTTCTCAATGCGAGAGCCACGTACATAGCTGCCGTTACACACTAAGCTATCGATGATCTGAACACGGCCGTTTGCCGAATCAGTAAACGTAGCCGGCGGTAGTGGCGGATAGTATGTATGTAGTGGCCACTTGCGGTTGTATAGCGAGAATGGCGCATCTTTCTCAAGAAGATCCATATGAGCTTGCCAGTACGCGTCAATCGTACCTACATCGCGCCAATAAACTTCTTCTTTCTCACCAGTAATACGGTTAGTACTGAAGTCATAAACAAACACATCACCACGCGGAACCATGTTTGGAATGATGTCTTTTCCGAAATCATGTGTCGAGTCTTCTTTATCTGCATCTTCAACAAGTTCTGCGAACAACTCGTTAGCTTCAAATACGTAGTTACCCATAGACACAAGCGCAGACTCCGGGTCACCTGGAATTGGTTTCGGGTTAGCCGGTTTCTCTTCAAAACCAATCATACGTCCTTCAGCATCCACTTCGATAACGCCGAATTCAGATGCTTCAGCAAGCGGCATACGCAATGCAGAAACGGTTAAAGCCGCTTTCTTCTCTTTATGGAAATCAAGCATCTGCTTAATGTCCATTTTGTAAATATGATCTGAACCAAAAATACAAACTTGATCAGGTTCTTCCAACTGCATGAAGCGAAGGTTTTGATAAATAGCATCTGCAGTACCTTCATACCAACGCTTACCTGTACGCATTTGCGCAGGGATTGGGTCGATAAAACGGTCTGTTATACCACTGATATTCCAACCTTTTTTCATGTGATGGAACAGTGATTGTGACTTAAACTGTGTTAATACGTAGATCTTCATTAGATCAGCATTAACGAAGTTATTCAGAGCAAAATCAATTAAGCGGTAACTACCACCGAAAGGAACCGAGGGTTTGCTGCGAGATTCAGTTAAAGGTCTTAAGCGAGAGCCTTCACCACCAGCAAGAATCATTCCTAATACACCAGCCATTTTATTCTCCATATATTTATAGCTTGTCGATGTTAGTGCTCTAAGAGGTATCTTCCTCTGGGGGATGAGCACCAACACTTATTTCGGTACTTAACGAATATCCATTCACATGCAGTGAAAATATCCTAAGCCAAACGTTGTTAAGTGTGCACTATTGTTTGCACTTGGTTTTATATACGTTATCGACTTTCCGGTCGATTTCAATTTTTAATACGCCATTCTGTGTTATGTAAGCCGATTGCTTTCCTAAGACTTAAAGCAGCTCACATTACACTGTTTTTATGAAACATTAAGTTAACACTCGGAATACATCAGGTATACAACTAAAACCTGATCTGTGACTTACAATATTTTAATTAAGTTACAATCACGTTAAGGTTGCATAATTAAAGATTATTATCCATTTCATTTATTTCATGACCTGAATTTAACAAATAGACACAGGTAAGGCCGACGATCGAGAGACAGCATAATTAGTCATATTCAGATCAAAAAAAAGCAGCCTAATGGCTAATGCCGATCAGTTAAAGCCAAAGTGATCGGTTGAAGGATCCTTCCGAGCT